>NZ_DASYBS010000152.1:0-3642 GCF_036500665.1 Cedecea sp. | reverse complement strand
GGCCGGGACACAGGTGCTGCATGGCTGTCGTCAGCTCGTGTCGTGAGATGTTGGGTTAAGTCCCGCAACGAGCGCAACCCTCATCTGCAGTTGCCAGCGGTTTGGCCGGGCACTCTGCAGAAACTGCCGGTGACAAGCCGGAGGAAGGCGGGGATGACGTCAAGTCCTCATGGCCCTTATGGGCTGGGCTACACACGTGCTACAATGGCGGTGACAGAGGGCGGCAAAGGGGCGACCCTGCGCCAATCTCGAAAAACCGTCTCAGTTCGGATTGCTCTCTGCAACTCGAGAGCATGAAGCTGGAATCGCTAGTGATCGCGGATCAGCACGCCGCGGTGAATACGTTCCCGGGCCTTGTACACACCGCCCGTCACACCATGGGAGTTTGTTGCACCAGAAGTAGGTAGTCTAACCGTAAGGAGGACGCTTACCACGGTGTGGCCGATGACTGGGGTGAAGTCGTAACAAGGTAGCCGTAGGGGAACCTGCGGCTGGATCACCTCCTTAACGAAAGATTGACGATTGGTAAGAATCCACAACAAGTTGTTCTTCATTGATGTATCTGAGGGTCTGTAGCTCAGTTGGTTAGAGCACACGCTTGATAAGCGTGGGGTCACAAGTTCAAGTCTTGTCAGACCCACCAAGTCTACTGATTGAGTTTGAATGAATTTGAAGTTCAAATTACAGAAGAGCAGATATATTAAGATCTTAAGCTGGGGACTTAGCTTAGTTGGTAGAGCGCCTGCTTTGCACGCAGGAGGTCAACGGTTCGACTCCGTTAGTCTCCACCACTAATTAAAGACTAAGTGATTACAGAACTTAGTAAGCCGATAGCTTATTAAGTTCTGTGATTTATCACAGTTAACTACTCGCTGACGAGGCGGTAGTGAATCATTAACAGAATATATTTGAGTTGAAATAATTGTTTAAACTCGTTTTAGTTGATGTTAGCAAGTAATTGTTAATGTTGAGTGAAATGAGCACTAGCGATAAAACTGAATCAAGCGTTTTGGTATATGAATTAAATTGAAGCTGTATGGTGATTAAGTTCACAGGCAACAAATAGAAGTGATTAAGTTCACATTGTTGATCCTCCTTGTAGGGATTAACGACTGTTTGGGGTTGTATAGTCAAGTAATTAAGTGCATGTGGTGGATGCCTTGGCAGTCAGAGGCGATGAAAGACGTAATAGCCTGCGATAAGCTTCGGGGAGGCGGCAAATATCCTGTGATCCGGAGATTTCTGAATGGGGAAACCCACTTACCATAAGGTAGGTATCGCATGATGAATACATAGTCATGCGAGGCGAACGAGGGGAAGTGAAACATCTCAGTACCCTTAGGAAAAGAAATCAATTGAGATTCCCTCAGTAGCGGCGAGCGAACGGGGATCAGCCCATTAAGTTATATGTGTTTTAGCGGAAAGCTCTGGGAAGTGCTACCGTAGAGGGTGATAGTCCCGTACACGAAAGGGCACATATAATGATGACGAGTAGGGCGAGGCACGTGAAACCTTGTCTGAATATGGGGGGACCATCCTCCAAGGCTAAATACTCCTGACTGACCGATAGTGAACCAGTACCGTGAGGGAAAGGCGAAAAGAACCCCTGTGAGGGGAGTGAAATAGATCCTGAAACCGCATGCATACAAGCAGTGGGAGCCGACTTGTTCGGTGACTGCGTACCTTTTGTATAATGGGTCAGCGACTTATATTCAGTAGCAAGGTTAACCGAATAGGGGAGCCGTAGAGAAATCGAGTCTTAATAGGGCGTTTAGTTGCTGGGTATAGACCCGAAACCGGGTGATCTATCCATGAGCAGGTTGAAGGTTGGGTAACACTAACTGGAGGACCGAACCCACTGTCGTTGAAAAGCCAGGGGATGACTTGTGGATAGGGGTGAAAGGCTAATCAAACTCGGTGATAGCTGGTTCTCCCCGAAAGCTATTTAGGTAGCGCCTCGGACGAATACCATAGGGGGTAGAGCACTGTTTCGGCTAGGGGGTCATCCCGACTTACCAAACCGATGCAAACTCCGAATACCTATGAGTACTATCCGGGAGACAGACTGCGGGTGCTAACGTCCGTAGTCAAGAGGAAAACAATCCAGACCGCCAGCTAAGGCCCCCAAATTATAGTTAAGTGGGAAACGATGTGGGAAGGCATAGACAGCTAGGAGGTTGGCTTAGAAGCAGCCACCCTTTAAAGAAAGCGTAATAGCTCACTAGTCGAGTCGGCCTGCGCGGAAGATGTAACGGGGCTAAAACTATATGCCGAAGCTGCGGATGTATACTATGTATACGTGGTAGGGGAGCGTTCTGTAAGCCGATGAAGGTGTATTGAGAAGTATGCTGGAGGTATCAGAAGTGCGAATGCTGACGTGAGTAACGACAAAACGGGTGAAAAACCCGTTCGCTGAAAGACCAAGGGTTCCAGTCCAACGTTAATCGGGGCTGGGTGAGTCGACCCCTAAGGCGAGGCCGAGAGGCGTAGTCGATGGGAAATTGGTTAATATTCCAATACTTCTGTGTAATGCGATGAGAGGACGGAGAAAGTTAAGTCAGCCTGGCGTTGGTTGTCCAGGTGAAAGGCAGTAGGCATGCATCTTAGGCAAATCCGGGGTGCTCTATGCTGAGAGCTGATAGCAAGCTAGTTTACTAGCGAAGTGGCTGATACTATGCTTCCAGGAAAAGTCTCTAAGCTTCAGTTACACAGGAATCGTACCCTAAACCGACACAGGTGGTCAGGTCGAGTAGACCAAAGCGCTTGAGAGAACTCTGCTGAAGGAACTAGGCAAAATGGTACCGTAACTTCGGGAGAAGGTACGCTGCTGACGGTGATAGGACTTGCTCCTTGAGCTATTGGCAGCCACAGAAACCAGGCCCCTGCAACTGTTTATTAAAAACATAGCACTCTGCAAACACGAAAGTGGACGTATAGGGTGTGATGCCTGCCCGGTGCTGGAAGGTTAATTGATGGGGTTAGCGTAAGCGAAGCTCTTGATCGAAGCCCCAGTAAACGGCGGCCGTAACTATAACGGTCCTAAGGTAGCGAAATTCCTTGTCGGGTAAGTTCCGACCTGCACGAATGGCATAATGATGGGGGCGCTGTCTCCAGCAGAGGCTCAGTGAAATCGAAATCGCCGTGAAGATGCGGTGTACCCGCGGCTAGACGGAAAGACCCCGTGAACCTTTACTGCAGCTTGACATTGAACTTTGATCTTACTTGTGTAGGATAGGTGGGAGGCTTTGAAGTAGTGACGCCAGTTGCTATGGAGCCATCCTTGAAATACCACCCTGGTAATATTGAGGTTCTAACTCTGTCCCGTTATCCGGGACGAGGACCATGTCTGGTGGGTAGTTTGACTGGGGCGGTCTCCTCCTAAAGAGTAACGGAGGAGTACGAAGGTGCGCTCAGCGTGGTCGGAAATCACGCGTAGAGTATAAAGGCAAAAGCGCGCTTAACTGCGAGACCCACAAGTCGAGCAGGTACGAAAGTAGGTCTTAGTGATCCGGTGGTTCTGTATGGAAGGGCCATCGCTCAACGGATAAAAGGTACTCTGGGGATAACAGGCTGATACCGCCCAAGAGTTCATATCGACGGCGGTGTTTGGCACCTCGATGTCGGCTCATCTCATCCTGGGGC
>NZ_DASYBS010000151.1:0-49260 GCF_036500665.1 Cedecea sp. | reverse complement strand
AATGATAACTATTTTTCCGTGGGATTCAGCATAAATTTGCACAAGTTTTCCCCGTGGTTAGGTTCGTTTTCAATGAGTAGAAATAGAGATAAGTATAATGCCAGTACCTACACCAATGCCGATTACCATCAGACTTTATTTTCGAATCGCTATGCCACAATATCAATAAATATGGGGCTGCAGCGCTACCATTATCATGAAAGCAACGAGCGGCAAGAAAAATACGTCAATATTAATGCCTCTTTACCGTTGTCCAGTTGGTTAAGCGCCGGCTTCTCCAGCGAGAATGGCAGCACGTTGGCTAATGCTACATTGCAAAAAGGTTTTGATAGCGGCCCCGTGACTTCAGCGGGGGCATCTGTCTCAAAGCGAATAAAAAAAGGTGAAAGCGAAACAGGGAATGGCAACGGCGGTTTTGCAGCTAATGGGTATGCTTCATACGATACAAAATATAACGCCGGCACCCTCTCTGTTTCCCACTCTTCCGATAAAACCACCAGCTATAACTATAGCTCTCAGGGGAGCGTGGCACTGACGCCACAAAGCTTGAATTTTGGTACAGGTTCTGAGCGCTCTGGGGTGGTCATTAACACGCACTTTAGCGAGGTCGGTACGATGCTTGCCCAAATTAATGGTAGCCATTATTCCCTTTCAGGGAAAAGCAACTTTATTAGCCTCCCTCCTTATGCTGAATATAGAATAGAGCTGATGAACGATAAGACATCAATGGATAGCGTGGATATCGTTAATGGTCGCCACTCCAGGGTTGTATTATACCCGGGAAATATTGGCGTTATTAACCCGGAAATAAAACAACTGGTCACGGTATTCGGACGAATACAGAAAGCCGATGGCGGCGCTTTTGCAAATGTGGAGATTCATAACCATATCGGCAAAACGAAAACGGATGCCACGGGCGAATTCGCAATGGATGTGGATAAGCGTTATCCGGTAATTACCCTGGTCGATGAGCGGGGAGGTATCTGTGAGGCTGTGCTGAATTTACGGAACGCCCGTGGGGCAATCTGGATGGGGGATATCCGCTGTGAACCGCAGCAAAAAATGGCGTCGCGACCAGAGGGGAAAAAGCGTGTCTGATGGACTCAAGTACGCATTAAGCCTGGCCGCCGTGGGTTTACTGACGTCATATTTTGCGAACGCGGCGACGGTAAACGGTTCAACAAGAAGTGGCTCAACCAGCTATATGTTCATCGAAAACCTGGTGGACAATGAGCATTTTATTACGCCCACGAGGCTGGATCCGCGCTTTTCAGGCTCCAATGTCTGGATGCGTTATAACTCCAACCAAACAAGTCTGGGCTACATGGGGTATGGCACTACCCGCAGCGATCGCTATGTAGATTTATGGATCGCTCGCTCACCGATAAATACCCCGTTTCGCGGATTACGCTGCATGAATAACGGCAGCACTTGCCCGGCTGATGGCGCTATCTCGGCTGATGCAGTAGATAAAGAGGGCATTTATCATGTGCGCAGCGGCAATTCCATTTATAACGGTAATCAACCTTACGGGCTGTTTTCTTCATCGGCTTATGATTACTTCCGCACTGAGCCCGTTGGCAACGACTCCGTTTTTGAAATTAACTGGTGCGCCTTGCGCTCAAGCTCAGCTGATTATGACTACGGTTCCGGCTTACGCTGTAAGGACCTGGATAATAGCGCGGTGTACTGGGAAACCTATACCCTGACGTCCACCAAAATTAGTCACCTTTCACTGGTTAATACGAATTCTATCTCGGAAATTTGGGTGGCAAGCGATGGCTCTCCGTCGCTCACTAATGATGGTCAATGGTGCAGCACGGCTATCGTCGCCGGCGTTGATGGCATCACCTGTAAAATGGTTGTGTATAATTTGAAGCAGTCTCAGGTGATTAACTCGATAATGGCCACTCTGGTTATCGACACCGCCACACTGGGCTTTACGCCGGCAGCAACGGATGTAAGATTTAGCGGAGATGGCGCCCGCTGGATAAACTATCGTTCCAACTACGCGACCACAACTACCCGCTACTCGGAGATCTTTACGCCCGGCGAGGGGGCGCTCCATGTCTTTTTATCGAAGGCCTTTTTCCAAAAGGTACTGCAGTCCGGTGCTAACCTGACGGGCAAAGATTCTCTGTTCACCTTTTTCTTTCGCAATACCAATACGCCCGAATCCGGCTTTTATCAGTTCAGTACCTCAAACCGCGTCAATATCATCCCTAAAGAGTATGGGATAAGTATTGTCTCATCCGATGGGGAATCGCATCCTCGGCGCTCTGGCAGAATTGGCAAAAGTGAACCAATAGAATTTGAATATACCGTCACGACATCGTCCGTACGCCAGGCGGATACCATTACCGCTCAGGTGCTGGGAGAGGGCGTCAGCGTCGACAGCATCCCATACTGCCTGTTTCGTTCGGCTGATAACGGTTTAGCCGTCCCGATACCGGCTTATCTCTCCTTTACTTCGCAGACAGGAGCGATAGTTCGTCAGCGTAATAGTTGTTCTGGGGAGCTTGTTGAAATTACCGGTGCTAATTGGGTGCAAACTGCCTGGAACGCGCGTGAAGATAGCGGTCATTACTATAAAACGAACATTAAGCTACTTTTCCCGATGGATGATTATAGCTCACAGTTTAGCCTGAGTAATGAAGACTGGCAGGGAACCGTCAGCGCCAGCGGGGAAATCAAAGTGTCCGCGACCTGGCAGGGGGTAAAATGAAGCGAGCTTCGGGATCGCGGGGCGCACCTTTAAACCGTTTACGCTTTCTGATGTTGGGATGTCTTTTTCAGACCGCCCCCGCGGGGGCGGTTTACCTCACTTCGCTGGTCTACGACATCATGCCTGATGAACAATTTACGGCGCGAATTGTGTCGAATGACACCGCGCGGGCAAACCTTTACCGGCTCAAAATTTATAAAATAGATAAGCCCGGAAGAGGTGGCGAGCACGTTCAGTCGAATTTGAATGGCGAAGTATTATTTACGCCACTGAAGTTCTTACTGGAGCGCGGAGAACGGGAATACTTTAAGCTGCACTATCGGGGACCGGAAGATAACACAGAGCGTTATTATCGGGTGGTATTTCGCGAGATCCCAATACGGCTGTACCCTTTGCAGGATACGCAAAAAAACATCAATGCTGTGCCCGTTACCGCCGTAAGTTCAGTGCTCATCGTGCGGCCGAGAAAAATGCACTTTGCCTATTCAGTGGATGAAAATAGCCACCGGGTTAAAAACGAGGGGAATACTTATTTCAGGCTTATCGTACATAACGGGTGCGAAGGTGATGACGAAAGCTCAAGGCAGCTTTATCTTCTCCCCGGTGAGGTTTTCTTTGACCCGATCATTAATGCTAAAAATAAAAAAATTATCGTTGGGCCTGGCGGCTATACCCGGCTTGGCAAAGCGTGCTTCGATACTGAATTGTGATAGCGATGGTTCTGCCGATAACGCCTGCTGTTTTATCTCAAGACAGGCAATAAAAATGAGAGGCGCCGCCAGCAGAGTACCGGCGGCTAAAGCATCAGATTTCGAAGTCTTCTAATTTTTTCCCTTTTTCGAGGGCCTGGGCGATCGCTTTTGGCGTACGGCCCTGACCCGTCCAGGTCTGCTGCTGGCCTTTATCATCCGTATATTTATAGCGGGCGGCGCGCGGCGCTCGCTTAGACTTAGCGGCACCTTTTTTCGTGCTTAATGGGCTAAGAAGTTCAGCCGGATCGATACCTTCTTCCTGCAGCTGTGCTCTAATGGCTTCAAGCTTAGCCAGCTTATCGGCCTGCGCTGCACGTCGCTGATGTTCTTCTTCCCGCCTGTCGGAAACGATGGAGGTTAATTTTCCCAGCAATTCTTCCAGCACGGAAAGTTCGAGACCACGAGCCTGGGCACGAAGCGAGCGTAGATTATTCAGAAGTGTTAAGTCGGACATATTATCCTCACGGTTAGAGACAACAACTATAATATAGGCGCGTATTTGTAATGTTCAACCGATATCCCCTGAATTGTTCACTAATTATTTTCTGATGTAAATAACGGGGGAGGATTATGCTGATCCAGCAGTACGTTTTTTTACAATAGTAAGAACATTCCCGGTTGCACTCTTCTCCTTTTTATTTCGACTGGGATTTTTCAACGTTATATATTTTGAAAAATATGTCGATATGAGACGGACATGATATCTCATTCATGTTGCTCCCCCCTTGCCTGCAGCAGGATAGGGGGATCTCTGGATGTCTAAACTGACGGCATCGCACGGCAGAATATGAGGCTATTCTCAGTTAAAAGTCATCATGCAACCCGGCAAGCTAATCCCGACGGCCCGGCGTAAAGAGTAAAAAGCCCGCTTGAGTGTCTTTAAGCGAGCTTCTCAAATATGGCTCCTCTGACCGGGACCACCTTTGCCACTGACGGCGAATAAATGGGGCGCGAGTCAGTGCTGATACCGCAGGGGGCTGTCACGGCCGATCCCTCTTACGCCTGCCCGGTTTCCTGCAAATGGCGCCATAACACGTTGTCACCTTTCTGACGGAAAATCACCGTAGACCAGCGCACGGTAGTTGAGCCGTTAAGGGTCTGCGTTTCGCGGTAAAGCACGGCGGCACCGTGCTGCCATTCGTCCAGCAGAGTAAGGCTATCGACTTCAATTGCCAGCCCTTCACGGCTGCCGCCGCTGGCGCTGAAAAAGCCGCAAAGCGCCGGGTAATCCAGCTTTGTACCGCTCAACGCGATCATCGAATAATCGTCAGAAAAGCGTGCCAAAAGCGCCTCCAGCTCGCCCTGGCCCGCGCCAAGCCAATGCTCAATGGCAACGTGGGCGTCGATCACCTCTTTAAACCAGATATTCATCTCTCAGGGCTCCTTTTGGATAAGTTGATTTTTAATCTGCTGATTATTCAGCCGTAGATGATAAGCCAGCGGGGCAAGCGTCCCGGCGGCGGCAAGGCTAAAAGTAACAAGATAAGCACGTGGGGTGGGCATCAGCCCCTGCAGTACGGTCAGCAGCAGGCTCAGCAGCGCCACGCCAAAGCAAAAGCTCAGCTGGCGATTAATGTTCCACAGCGCGCTGGCTTCCGGCATCGCTTCCGAAGGGATAGAGATGAAAGCGGTGCTCTGCGCCGTGCTGCTGGAAAGGCTCCCGCCCAGGCCCATCAGAATATAAGCGCCCACCAGCAACGGAATTTGCTCGCCGGAACTGACCTGCGCCAGCAGCAAAATCCCTGCGGCCTGAAGTATTCCTCCGGCAGTAATCAGCGGGCGCGGGCCGAGGCGGTTAAACATCTTGCCGGTAAATGAAATCGCCACAAAAGAAGCCATCGCCCACGGCAGCATCAACATCCCCGTTTGGGTGGCAGACAGGCCCAGCTGCGTTTGCAGATAGACGATGCTGACCAGACTGGTGCCCATAAAAATGCCCGGAACGCATTGATAAACCAGCATCGCGTAGCGCAGTAGCGGGTCCGCCAGCAGCGGCAGGCTGAACAGCGGATGAGGATGCCTGCCGTTACGACGAACAAATAGCCACAGAATAAACGTCCCGGCGGCCAGCAACAGCAGGGCCGATAAATGTGCCGTCGCATTGCTGGCCTGCGTGACGCCCAGCAAAACAGCGAACAGTCCGGCAGATCCCAGTATCAGCCCTTTGACGTCCAGCGGCCTGCGGGGAGTTTGTTGCCCGGTGGGTTTTAGCCACAGCCCGGCGAGCACTAACGTTAGCAGCGCCAGCGGCAGGCTCGACAAAAATATCCAGCGCCAGCCGAAAGACTCCACCAGCAGGCCGCCCGCCGTTGGCGAAAGCGCCGGAGCCAGCAGCGCCACCAGCATAATGGCTGATGAAAGTCTGGCCCGCTCGTGCACCGCAAAAAGCTGCCAGGTCAGCGCCTGGCCAACGGGGATCAGCAGCCCGCCGCCAACGCCCTGCAGAATACGCGCGGCGACCAGCGCCTCGAGGCCAGACGCGAGGCCGGATGCCAGCGTACCCAGCGTAAATAGCGCAAGTGAAAGCATAAACAGGCGTTTGGCGCCCAGACGCTGCGTCAGCCACGCGCTGCAGGGAATAACCAGCGTCAGGCCGCAAAGATAGCCGTGGCTTATCCACGCCAGTTCGGTGACCGGCGCATTAAGCTCCCTGCCCATTTCAGGCCAGGCGACGTTGGAGATAAACATATTGATCAGGTCGAGAAAAAAGCCGAGCAGATAAACGGCAGCAACCCTGTAGCGGTAAGGCATGACGGTTCTCGTGAAAAAGAAAAGGTGATTTCAGCAGGTTCGGCCGGGCGGATAAATCCTGTTGCGGCTGATACACTGTCAAAAATAATTTGATAATCAGGCGAATTAGCATGCTGAACCTACAGCGAGTGGCGCAGTTTGTGGCCGTGGTGGAGGCCGGGGGCTTTACCGCCGCGGCGCAATCAGCGCAACAAACTAAGGCGGTGATAAGCTTTAACGTTCGCCAGCTTGAGGCGGAGCTTGGCGTTTCGCTTCTCGTGCGCTCCACGCGCCGCGTGGCGTTAACCCAGGCGGGCGAGGTGTTTTACCAGCGTGCTTTACAGCTCTTAAGAGAAAGCGAAGCGCTGGTTGAAGACGTTCAGGGGCACCACGGAGGATTTTCGGGCGAACTGAGTATTTCGACGACGCCGGAATACGGCCAGGCAAAGGTCATTCCCGCCCTGAGCGCCTTCGGCAGGCTGCATCCCGGGCTGACTATCCGGCATGAGTCCTCTTCTGCGCCGGTTAACCTGATTTCCGGGCAGTTTGACGTTGCTATCCGCCTCGGCAAGCTGGTGGATTCCTCTTACCGCGCCGCGCTGATAGAGCGCTTTGAGATTGTGGCAGTTGCCGCCCCGCAGTGGATCGAACGCAACCCGATCGGCAGTCTGGAAGCCCTGGCCGAAGCGGAATGGGTTATTCATCGTCGGCTGCCAACGCCGAGAGAATGGCAGGTTATTGGGCGTGACCAGGAAGCGCGAGATCTGACGATTACCGGACCAGCCCGCTTTATGACCGACACGGCGGCAGCGCTAATGGCCTTTGTGGTGCAGGGCTGCGGCGTGGGTTTACTGCCAGAATGGCTGGTGCGAAACGCGATAGAACGCGGTGAACTTCAGTACGTACTGCCTGAATATCGTTTCCCCTCCCAGGGGATTTATGCGGTTTACCCAAATACCCGGCACGTTCCGGCGAAGGTGCGCGCGCTGATAGATTTTTTACAGGACTGGGAAGGCAACAGACCCGCTTAGCGGGTCCGTTTTTAGGCTTACAAAGCTTTTTGAGCCTTGCCCTGCAAGGTTACAACCGCTGGCGCAGATGAAATCCCCGGCAGCTCAATCTTCAGGCCGAAGGTCAGCAGCGAATACATCACGCCGCCGGTCAGCATCGAGACAATCACGCCGAGGTTCGCCGTGGCAAAGACGCTGTGGCGGGTCTCTTCCGTCAGCAGGAAGCCGACCACATGCGCGATATACGGGTCGCCGGAGGTAATCGTGCCCAGCCCCACAAACGTTGCCACGCCCAGCGAGAGCAGCGCCGTCCAGCGGCCGTCGCGGCCACCGAATCCGGCTTTATTCGCCATTGCCACATCCCAGCCCAGGTGTTTCTGGCGCAGGAAGTCGATCAGCTGAATCGCCCCGGCGGAGCCAATCACCACCGAGATAGAGGCCAGGAATGACTGGAAGGTCGCGAGGAACGAGTCAGAAATAAACATCAGGTAGAACGCGCCGAAGCCTATGATGGCCGCGTTCAGCGTGGTGGTCGTGGCGCGGCTGGCGGGAATGCCCAGCGCCAGTAATGCCAGGCCGGAACTGTACACGCCGGTAATCGCAGCCGCCAGCAGCGAAACGATAATCACGATGGAAAACGGTACGTAGAACCAAAACGGCAGCAGGTTAGTCAGCGAGGCGATAGGCGACTGCGCCGCAGCTGCGCCCAGCTCCGGGTTACTGTCGGCCAGGAACGCGCCCAACACCAGCAGAATGCTTACCGGCAGGGAAATCCCCGTTGTCGTCCAAAAAATCACTTTTGAGGCCTGCGTTTTCTTCGGCAGATAGCGCGCAAAGTCGCCGCCGTAGTTCAGGAAGCCCAGGCCCACCATGGTCATCGCCATCACCACGCCGCCGATCCAGGTCAGCAGGTCGCCGTGCGCGGCGCTCTGGCCCAGCTTTTCCCAGTGAATATGCGGCAGCATCAGGAAGATAAAAATGATGCTCATAAACCCGGTCAGCCACGCGATGTATTTCTCGACCTTCATGATCAGCTGGTGGCCATAAATGGCGACCGACATGGTCAGCGCCAGGCTGACGATAAACCAGCCGAGAATACAAACCAGCGTTGGTTTGCCGTCCGCCAGCGCAAACGCCGCGGGCCAGAGTTTGGCAAACAGCGCCGCGCCGGTGGACGAGGCGAGGGTAATAATGGTGATTTTCCAGCCCATGTTGGAGATATAGGCAAACAGCGTCGGGAATTTATTGCCATGATAGCCGAAGCAGAAACGGGTCTGGGTCAGCGTAGGCAGGCCGGTTCTTGGCCCGCCCACCGCCAGCACGCCGACCAGGCAGCAGGAAAGCAGGTAGCCGAGAATCCCGGCGGCGATCGACTGCCAGACGCTCAGGCCCAGCGAGTAAACGTAAATCCCGTAGGTCATCCCCAGAATGGAGACGTTCCAGGAGAACCAAATCGGGAACAGCCCCGAAGGTTTGCCGTAACGTTCAGCTTCGGGCACGGCATTGACGCCGTTTGATTCAACTTTTATGCCGCCAGATGCCGGCTGGTGTGTAGAGTTTGTCATCGGAGAACCCTTATGGGAGAAATCAATCGCAGAGAATTGCGGTTTCTAAAGCGAGCTCAATCATTTTGTCTAACGTGTTTTGGAGTTCTTCTGCCGTCGGCTCTTCCCCCGTAACGCTGCTTACGCAGGCCGTTAGCAGGCTCAGGGCTTTGGCGCGGTACTGCGCGGCGATAGTGAACAGCGCCGAGGTTTCCATTTCCACCGCAAGGATGTTCATCTTTTTGAGGGCAGGGAGCATGCCTTCGGGTTTGTCGTACAGCAGGTCGTTGGTGAAGGTGTTGCCGAACTGGGTCGGAATATTATTTTGCTCAGCCGCCATCCAGCAGCGGCGCAGCAGGTCAAAGTCCGGCACGGCCGCGTAGTCATAACCGCCAAAGCGGTCGCGGTTTACCGAAGAGGAAGTCCCCGCGCCGGTGGCGACAATCACGTGGCGCATATCCACGCTTTCATCCACTGCGCCACAGGTGCCGATGCGAATAAGCTGCTTAACCCCAAACGCGTTGATCAATTCATGGACGTAAATCGAAACGGACGGAATGCCCATCCCGTGCGCCATCACGGAAAGGCGCTTGCCTTTGTAATAGCCGGTAAAGCCGAACATATTGCGGGTATCGCACACGCGCTTTGCATCGGTTAAATACGTCTGCGCGATGTACTGCGCGCGCAGCGGGTCGCCGGGCATGATCACGGTTTCGGCAAAGTCGCCTGGGTTGGCGTTAATATGTGGCGTCATCAGACGATCTCCTGGCTGGTTTCATGCCGCTAAGATAGAAACCCCGTGGCTTGCAGAAAAAGGCAAATGTCCGGCCGGGCCGACGGCGATCACAAAATTGATTTTTGCCCTGGTAAGAAAAGAGAAACGCCAGGGCTGGCAAGGGGTGAGCAAAACGAGGAGTATTGACAATACCGAGGGACGATAGTTAATCTCAGCCGCCTTTTTCGCCGCAGAGTCTGGCGAAACAGGCAATACTTGACGAGTTAGTGACCTTATTGAGCTGCGTGGCAGCCCTGCCGGAGAGCGACAACACCATGAATATTATTCAGCAGTTCGCTCAGCGCGGGCACCAGATCCTGCGCGATGCCGTGTACGCCGCGCCGCTCAAAACCAAAGAGATCGGCCCCGACGAATTTATTCTGCGCCAGGGCGAAGAGATCAAAGCGCTCTACTGGATAACGCTCGGCGAGTACACCATGCACTACAACGCCGAAAACGGGAAAGCGTTCAGCCTGGGGCAGCGTTTCGTAAGCGATACCATCATCGGCGAAATTGAATATCTGACCCACACGCCGAGCCAGTTCTCGGTCGTGGCCCACGACACCATGACGGTAAAAGTCATCCCGCTGGCGATGATGGACACCATCCTGACCAGCCACGCGGAAGTTGGCGTCTGGCTTAGCCAGCTGCTTTCCACCAGCTACCAGCGCGGAATGGCGAGAACCATGGAACGTTTCCTGCAGCCGCTGGTGTTTAACATCGTGGCCGATCTGTATGAACGCCATCAGCAGAGCAAGCCGCTGGTGGACTTCTCGCAGGTGTCCCGCGAGGCCGAGCGATTTGGCTGCTCCGAAAGAACCTATCGCCGGGTGATAAACCAGCTGATAGAAGAGCACTACATTCAGAAAGTGGCGCATGAGTACGTGATTTGCGACATAGAGAAATTCCGTCAGGTGCTGACCCATCCAGGGCGCATTGCATAGCAAAATTTATGTAGCAAACGGCTAAAAAAGAAAAGAAAAAACAGTGATAGACTCCGGCAATACATCATCCGCAAGGGAGTAGGGCTGTGAGTGAGTCCGTCGAAAATCAGAACGCGTTTAAGCATGCTTTTAATCATGCGCTTTTGCAGGACATTGCGAACTTAATCGCGCAGCACTATCCCGCCTTTAACGTCGATGCCTTTCTAAAAAAAGCAGAGAAGCTGGATAAGCTGGAGATGAAGGCCAGGGTCCAGACCATCCGCGACGCGCTGGCGGCTGAGCTGCCGCAGGACTACCCGGCGGCACTGGGCGTGGTGGTTTCGGTGTTAAAAGAGAACACGCTGCGCGGTTTTGCCGTCTGGCCCTTCGCAGAGTTTATTCAGGTCTATGGCCTGAACTATCCTGAGCTTTCCCTTGAGGCCCTGAAAGTGGTCACCGTTTGTTTTACCGCCGAATGGGCGGTGAGGCCTTTTATCAAGCATGATCCTGACGCAACCATGCGCTTTCTGCTCAAATGTGCGCAGGACGAAAGCGTGGATATTCGCCGCTGGGCTTCGGAAGGCACACGCCCCCGCGTGCCGTGGGGCGAAAAGCTGCATCTGTTTATCAAAGATCCGTCTGGAACAAGAGCGATTCTGGACGCCCTGAAGTTCGACCCTGAGCTGTATGTCCGAAAAAGCGTCGCCAACCACCTGAACGACATCACCAAAGACCACCCGGACTATGTGATTCAGCTCCTGCAGAGCTGGCAGCAGCAGGCTAAACAGTCCGGCAGTGAAGACGTAAAAAAAGTGACCTGGATAACCCGCCACTCACTTCGCACCTTAATCAAGAATGGCCACCCGGATGCGCTGGCGCTTATCGGCGTGCAGCACGGCGCGGACGTCGCGCTGGATGCCTTCTCCATCAAACAAAAAGCCATTGTCCTGGGCGAAAACCTGGAGTTTAAGGTCAGCCTGCGTTCAACCAGCGACGCCCCGCAAAGCATTGTGGTGGATTACGTTCTCCACTTTATGAAGGCCAACGGCAGCACCGCCCCGAAGGTTTTCAAGCTCCGCGCGTTTGAACTCCCGGCCAACGGCTCGGTAACGATAGAGAAAAAGCACGCGGTAAAGAAAATCACCACCCGCCAGTATTATCCCGGCGTGCAGCGGATCGAGATCCAGGTCAACGGCAAGGTGCTGGGGGGAGGTGAGTGGGAGTTGGAGGTATAGCAAGTATTCGCCACCGGCGGTTCGCGGGTGGCGATAGTTTTACTGCTCTTTAACCTTACGTTGGCGTGATGGCCAGATTTGCTCAGGTGAAACGCCTAACTCCTCGGCAATAAGCCTTTCTCCTTTAGGCCAGTGCCGTGTTAACACATTTGCCAGCGTAGAAGACGCCAGCCCCGCTTTACGAGAGACCGCCGCCAAAGACGTGCCTTTCTTCCGCAAAGCCGCAATGATATCCGCCGGATGCCAGTCATTGTTCTCTGTCGATTTATCCATTTTTAATTAGCCTGATACTCAAGTGAGGTAATGAAAGCCGTTACCTGCTTTCTCCAGACTCGACTATCATCTGTTCTTGAAATTATCTCAAAACGAGATGATCAGTGAAAAGGGCTTAAACGAATTAATAATAAGAAATTAAACCCACTACCTATTTTAGTAGTTGCAGTAATTGCTATAATGTAATTTATTACTTTTTGGATCTTTATGACATTTTTTCTATATGTCACCAGCATAGAAATAAATTTGGTTTTTTAATGGATTTAAGATAAGGGAATTACTTGGTTTTTAAATATGATAGATCTTCATGGTTTTATTAATCCCCTCCTTTTTCCATATTTTGTCAGTAATTATGAGCCCGTGGACCAACCTGATTTCAGGTTATTAACCATTTTGAAATCACACCTAAATAGGAGCTGTTATGAAAGTGAAAATTTTAAAACTAAAGAAAGGCAATATTTTTACCAGTGAATATTCAAATCTTATACAGAACAATGAACTGTGTTTTGACCGCAATAAGGTCTGTGTGCTGTATGGGCCAAATGGTACTGGGAAAACAAGTTTATCAAAAGTATTAGGCCAGGAGTCAGGTGCAGAGTATTTTATTAATATAGATGGCAAGGAATATTCTGAGGTCGGTGAACCAATTGTTCATGTTATATCAGACCAAAATGATCGGAATATAATTCAAGGTGAGACACAAGATTTTATTCTTGGTGAAAATATAAAGAGAGAATATGAAGTAAAAGAAAAAATAAACTCTGGTTTTTCTTCTTTATTTAAGGTTGAACTTGTTGATCTTCTTAAAAAAAACTATAAAATCACTAAAACCAAGACGAAATTTGATGATGTTATTTTAGATAAAAAAATCCTGAGCTATATTTCAGATATAGCAAATAGCCAGTCGAGAGGGAGTAAAATAGTACGGGATGATTTCATTAATACAATTTATAATATTGACATAACAGATAGCCCGGAATATGAGCAAGATAAGTTAAGGTTTTTTATTGAAGATTATGCTGAAAATGATTCTATTATTCGAACATTATCTAATTATAGTTTTAAGCTAGACGGAAAAGAAAACAATATAGTGAAGTTAGAAGAACAGAATGAGGCGGTAGTTTTATTAAATAAATTTAATTATATGGTTGAGTGCTTAGTATGTGATCATGAGATTGATGTAGCATCTAAACTATTACAAAAACAAAATCAATACCAAAATACTTCAAATCAAATGGATGATGATGAGAAGGAAATGGCTGAGAAGATCGTAAAGAAGCTATCTCAATCTGATCCGTTTAACATAAAAAATAGAATTAGGACGGCAATAAAAAAATCTGATAAATCCATTGTAAGTGAGTTGGTTTCCGATATTAATAGCTATAAGTTAATATACTGGAAGCTCCTCAAAAATGATTTTATAAGAGTTTCAATCAACCAGAACCTGAAAGAGATTAATGAAGAGTATCAAAAATTACTGAGTAACAAACCGACTTTTGAAACGGAAGATGTGCTTTTTATTGAACAATTTTTAAATGAATCTTTAGAACGAGAAATTTCATTAAAGCGTGATGATGATAAAAATATCAGGCTGATGCTTGGTGATGTTAATTTCCTTAATAAAAACAGGAAAGATCTTGAACTGAGTAATGGTGAACAAAACTTTCTTTCTTTAGCATTTGAACTTCTAAAAGCTAAAAAATCAAAATATGATTTGATAATTCTTGATGATCCCATCTCTAGTTTCGATTCCATTTATAAAAATAAATTGGCATATGCAATATTAAGTTTTTTAAAAGATAAAAAATCAATAATTCTTACACACAACACTGATTTGATTAAGCTTCTGGAACACCAAGCCAAACAATGTTTAAATCTCTACTATTTTAATAATGTAGTAGGTGAAACAAATGGATTTACAGCTATAAATACAAATGAAATGTCAATTCTGTTGTACATTCATGAGTTTTTAAGTCTGCTAAGAGGTGATATAAAATCAGAGATTGATAATGAAAAACAGTTTTTAATTTCAGTCGTTCCTTTCATGCGTGGACTTTGTCAGATAAACGGATTGGTTGAAGAAAAGAACAACTTAACAAAGTTGATGCATGGGTATTGTGATGAGGAAATTAATGTTTCAGATATTTATAAAAAGATTTTTTCAGATAAAGTACTTTCCTCAGAATACAAAGTTTCCGCTAAGGATATTACCAGTTGGAATTATGAAGAGTTCAATCCTTTAAAACCAAACTCTTATCCTTTGCTATCAAAAACATTAAGACATACACTTACATATTTATATTTGAGACTCAATGTTGAAAAATGCTTAGTGGAAAAATACGAAATTAATACAAATAAATATGATATGCTATCCAGTATTATTCACGAATCTTTTAAAGGAAATGAGCGTGAGAAAATGCAAAATAGAGTGTTTTTTATGTCAAAGAAAACTCTTCTGAATGAGTTCAATCATTTTGAAATGGATATGAATATATTTCAACCAGCGATCGATATCACTGACAAAGCGCTAAATAAAGAGCGAGAGCAAATCCTTAATAGATTGAAAGAATTATAAGCGGATATAAAAAAACTAGAACTATAGTATTCACCATGAAAAATGCCTGCTTAAAAATTAATAAGCGGGCTTTTCAAGATCTGCACGCCTACTTGAGTAGCCATTTTTAATGGTTATTTAATATTTATCACGTCATTGCATAATTTGAATTCATTCATAACATAAATCACTGTATGATTTTAATTCGATGGTAGTATAAGGCCATTCTTAATGGAGGGATATATGTCTAAAGGTATAAAAATGGGGTGACCTGCGGCTGTTGACTCTCGGGAAATTAAGCTCGCAAGTTCGCTCTACGGTAACGATATTGGAAGGGATCAGGGGAGATGAGTGGGAGTTGGGGATGTAGGTTCTTATTGTCCATATTCTGCCTCCGGAAGCTGACAGTGAAATGGCTCAATTAGGAGGCGAGTGTTTCTACAAAGGAGTATCAAACCACACATAGATTGCCTTTTATGTGTGGTTTAATAATTGTCATATAAATGAATATAATTCATGGCCTAATCGACAATTTTCATCCATTCAAGCATTTCCCCTGAGGTTGATACACCAGAGTCGCCAAAATGTATATGAACATGCTGGTGGGATATATCGCCGCAAGCTGCTATGAAGGGGGAGTTTATTGAGTGTAAATTAATATTCTCTGCTCTATGTATTTCCAGCGGGCTGAAATACCCGTTTGGTTCACAATGTAGAGAGAAATCCCCTTGTTTTTGATTGCAATGTTCGCAGTGATTCATCCAGTAGTGACTGTTTGTTGTCTTGCTAAAGTCTCGGGAGAGATAGTGACGGACTTTATTAAAGTTTATCAATATATCTCTTGGTATTTCGTCGATATAGAATATGAAAGCTGGTTTTTCTTGCTTCAACCAGAATGTTGCACCTTCTGTACTTTCATCATCTTTCTCAAGTGTTTCATGTCCCTTCGGCAGCAAGACTGATGTCAGCAGGGTCGATTCTTTGCACTTCCAACAGATGCCTTGAGTTTGAGCAATATACCAAAAAGGTGAGCGAACATTTCTGAATGGTATCCATTTTCTAAATGATTCGACTGAAAGGCCCTCGAGAATATACCAAACCTTATTTGTCGGATCCCATCTACCTCCCAGAGCCTTGACTTGATCTTTTTCTGCGAAAGGAACAGCAAGGTCAATTCTTGCCATATAGCCTCACTATTTTTGGTAGTTGATAAAAATTAAAAAAAAGTGTTTTTTGCGATTTTTATATGATCCTCGTCATGTTTTATGACGATCTATTTATATAGAAAACAATGCCAAATCGCAACTTATAGCGATTGTTCACATATTATAAAATGATTAGCGATCATCGCTTGATGATATTATCTAAATCTTATATATCATTACTGAGGGTTTTCCTCATAAACCTCTGAAGGATAAATATCATGAGTCTTAAACCTGGTCCAAAACCTATTGCTAAATCAACAGGCAAGACAGATCAACGTCGTCGTGATAACAAAGATACTCCAGGAAATAATCCAGATTTAAAACCAAGTAAATCAACAGGTAAATCAAAAGATAAATAAAAACATAGGGTATAGGTAAATCACCTATGCCCTTTTTGATAATTTAGCACCGACATTTGATTCAAAGTTGCTCCAACTTTCCCACAACTCCCTTCAGTAAAGGCGCAGGTTCAACACCCAGCAATTGTGCCACATGAGCAAATTCGATCACATCCAGTCTTCTTTCACCACTTTCTATCTTGGCTATAAATGACTGAGGGCGACCCATCGCCTGAGCCAATTGCTGTTGGGTTATCCCTCTTTTAACTCGCGCATCACGCAGTGATTTGATAACTAATTGATATTCTTCTGAATAAATTGAAGACATAACTAAACTCCGATCAATATCCCAAAATCGAATATCAACCACTTGCCAAATTATCCCAAAACGGGATAATTAATGATGTCAGTTATGCAAAGGAGTAGCAGGATGAATCATGAAGATTGGCACCCAGCAGACATCGTCGCAGGCATGAGGAAAAAGGGAACGTCGTTGGCAGCGCTATCCAGAAAATCCGGGCTGGCATCATCGACTTTGGCAAACGCCCTAAGCAGGCCCTGGCCTAAAGGTGAAAGGTTAATTGCGGAAGAATTGGGTATACCGCCTGAGCAGATTTGGCCTTCACGTTATTCAGCAAATGGATATAAAAGAGTCGAGAGAAACAAGCACAAGGAATAAGTAAGCTCTCACCACCAAAAGCAAAAAGCCCGCTTAAGTTTCCTTAAGCGGGCTTCTCAAATATGGCTCCTCTGACTGGACTCGAACCAGTGACATACGGATTAACAGTCCGCCGTTCTACCGACTGAACTACAGAGGAATCGTGTGAACGGGGCGAATATTAGCGGCGGCTCAGGGGCTTGTCAAAGGCAAAATCTCGCCCTCTGGCGCGTTTGCGGAAACTATCAACATCTTGTTGCCTTTTCAGGCAATCTGAGACAAAAAAATCCTTTGTAGGATAACGATTTGTCGCCCATTATTTGAAATGCCGTTTTATCTTTCCTTGCAGGTCCTCGCTTGAACTTACATGCAGTCCTTCGCCAGACCGTGGCGAAAACGCCGTGGTACGCCAAACGTAAGAGTTATCGGGTGCTGTTCTGGCGTGAGATAACGCCGCTGGCGGTGCCAATCTTCCTCGAAAACACCTGCGTGTTATTGATGGGCGTGCTGAGTACCTTCCTCGTGAGTTGGTTAGGGAAAGAGGCGATGGCGGGCGTAGGGCTCGCCGACAGCTTTAACATGGTTATTATGGCGTTCTTCGCCGCTATCGATCTTGGCACCACGGTAGTGGTGGCATTCAGCTTCGGCAGGCTGGATCCAGAGCGGGCGAGGGCGGCGGCCAGACAGTCGCTTATTCTGATGACCATCGTGTCGTTTGTTATGGCCGCAGGCATTCACCTGGCGGGCACGCACATCATCGATGTTATCGCCGGGAACGCCACGCCGGAGGTAAAACGTCTGGCGCTTTCCTACCTGCAAACTACCGTCTGGAGCTACCCGGCGGCGGCGATTGCGCTTATCGGCAGCGGCGCGCTGCGCGGGGCGGGGAATACCAAAATCCCGCTGCTGATTAACGGCGGCATGAATATCCTCAATATCATCATCAGCAGCATCCTTATCTACGGCATCTTTGGCTGGAGCGGGCTGGGCTTCGTCGGCGCGGGGCTGGGGCTGACCATTTCCCGCTACATCGGTGCGGCGGGCATTATCTTCGTGCTGATGATTGGTTTTAACCCGGCGCTACGCATCTCGCTGAAAAGCTACTTCACGCCGCTCAACTGGGGCATTTTGTGGGAAGTGCTCGGGATTGGCATTCCGGCCAGCGTCGAGTCAGTGCTGTTCAACGGCGGCAAGCTGCTGACGCAGATGTTCGTCGCCGGGATGGGCACCAACGTCATTGCCGGGAACTTTATTGCCTTCTCGGTGGCTTCGCTGATTAACCTGCCGGGCAACGCTCTGGGGTCGGCGTCAACGATCATCGTTGGCAGGCGGCTGGGGAAAGGGCAAATCGGCCAGGCCGAGCGCCAGCTGCGCCACACGTTCTGGCTCGCCACGATTGGGCTGACGATCATTGCCTGGGGAACCGCGCCTTTTGCCGGGCTGTTTGCCTCGTTCTATACCAGCGAAGACGATGTCAAAGAAGTCGTCAAAGTTCTGCTGTGGATGAACGCCGCCTTTATGCCTATCTGGGCCGCGTCCTGGGTGCTGCCGGCCGGGCTGAAGGGCGCGCGCGATGCCCGCTACGCGATGTGGGTGTCGATGGCGGGAATGTGGGGGTGTCGCGTTATCGCCGGTTATACGCTGGGGATTGTGCTCGGGATGGGCGTGGTGGGCGTCTGGCTGGGAATGTTCGGCGACTGGGCCGTACGCGGGGCGTGCTTCTACTGGCGAATGGTCAGCGGCCGCTGGCTGAAAAAATACCCGCGACCGCCGAAAGAACCGCTTACGGTGCCGGAAGAAAGCGCCGTTTAGCGCTCAAAAGCCCCGGCAATGGCACGCATGTCGTTGCCGGTTGGCGTCTGGTGAATACGTAGCCCAAATTCGTCCACCACGGCAAAAATATGGTCGAAGATGTCGGCCTGAATGCTTTCATACTCCGCCCACACTACGGTGTTGGTGAAGGCATAAATCTCCACCGGCAGCCCTTCGCTTTCGGGGGCAAGCTGGCGCACCATCAGCGTCATGTCTTTGCGAATACGCGGGTGGCTACGCAGGTACTCATTCAGATAAGCCCGGAAGGTGCCGACGTTGGTCATTTTGCGCTGGTTCAGCACCGAGTCGTCGGCGTGCTGCTGGTTGTATTCGCTGATCTCTTTCCCGCGCTCCGCCATATACGGCTGCAGCAGCTTCGCCTTAAGTAGCTTCTCTTGCTCGTCCTGCGACAGAAAACGAATGCTGGTGGTGTCGATATTCACGCTGCGCTTAATGCGTCGTCCGCCGGAGGCCGACATCCCGCTCCAGTTTTTAAAGGCGTCAGACACCAGGGCGTAGGTTGGGATGGTGGTAATGGTGTTGTCCCAGTTGCGGACTTTCACCGTTGTCAGGCCGATGTCGATCACCGCGCCATCCGCGCCGTATTTCGGCATTTCCAGCCAGTCGCCCATCTTCAGCATGCTGTTGGCGGAGAGCTGGATCCCGGCAACCAGGCCAAGAATCGGATCTTTAAACACCAACATCAGCACGGCGGCCATCGCGCCGAGGCCGCTTATCAATATTGCCGGGGACTTCCCGATAAGCAGCGACACCATCATGATGCCGACGACAATCGCGGCCAGCAGCTTTACGCCCTGGAAAATGCCTTTCAGCGGCAGCTGGGAGGCGAAAGAGAATTTACCCGACAGGCCGAAAATCACGTCCAGCAGCGAGAAGAAGGACATAAGCGCGTAGAGCATGACCCACAGCTGGGCGCAGGTGGTCAGAATGGTCGCCGCGTCGCTGCCTTTTTGCAGCCATAACACAGCCTGAACGTTAACGATGATGCCCTGCAGTAGAAACGCCAGCCGGTGGAACAGCTTGTTCTGGGTGATTATCTGCAGCGAGAGGCTGGCGCTGGACTGCGCGCGCTTCTCAAAGGCCCGCAGCACGATGCCGTGCAGAATAAAATGCACCACCAGCGCGGTCAGAAAAATGATGCCGAAAATGACGATCAGGGAAGTGGTGTGGTTGGGTTGAATACCATATTGCTCGAGGGCGGATATCAATTCCTGCATAACGTCTCCTTTAAAAACAAGAGGACATCATGCCCTCTGAAGCCAGCGGTCGCAACCCGGCTGTTCAATTAATAAACATATTCACCTGCCGTCCTTACAGAATTTTCCCAGGGCGGTTATGCTTAGCGTATTCACGTCAAGTTCACTAACAGGGAAATTATGATTCGTTTCTCCACGCTGGCTTTTGCGCTGGCGGCGGTCACGCAAAGCGCGCTGGCCGTCACTTATCCTTTGCCGCCGGAAGGCAGTCGCCTGGTTGGCGCGCCGATCGCGGTAACCGTGCCGGCGGGCAACAAGGAGCCGCTGGAACATTTTGCCGCTCAGTACGGGCAGGGCTTCAGCAATATGCTGGAGGCTAATCCGGGCGTCGATCCGTTCCTGCCAAAAGCCGGGACGCAGCTGGTTATTCCGCAGCAGATTATTTTGCCCGACACCGTGCGTGAAGGCATTGTGATGAACGTGGCGGAAATGCGCCTCTACTACTATCCAAAGGACAGCAACACCGTAGAAATTCTGCCGATAGGCATCGGCCAGGCCGGACGTGAAACGCCGCGCAACTGGGTAACCCGCGTGGAGCGCAAGCAGGATGCGCCAGCCTGGACACCGACGCCGAACACCCGCCGCGAGTACGCCAAAGAGGGTAAAACGCTGCCGGCTTTTGTGCCGCCGGGGCCGGACAACCCGATGGGCCTGTACGCCATTTACATCGGTAAGTTGTACGCCATTCACGGCACCAACGCTAACTTTGGTATCGGCCTGCGCGTCAGCCAGGGCTGTATCCGCCTGCGCAACGACGACATTAAATTCCTGTTCGATAACGTGCCGGTCGGGACTCGCGTGCAGCTGATTGACCAGCCGGTGAAGGCCACCACCGAGCCGGACGGCAAACGCTGGTTAGAGGTGCACGAGCCGCTGTCGCGTAATCGCGCGGAGTTTGAGTCCGACAAAAAAGTCCCGCTGCCGATGACCACGATATTGCGCAGCGAAACTCAGGCGTCGGATGTGCATGCTGCCGTTGTCAGCGAGGCGTTGAATCGCCGTTCCGGTATGCCGGTACAAATCAATGCAGCCGCTACGGAGTCCGGGCGGCTGTAATAATCCGTGATAGCAAAACAAGCTCGCCATGCGCGAGCTTGAGACTGCTGACAAAGTTCATTGCTCTAAAAAAGTCTGAACCCAGGTCTAATAAAAACAATGAATAATGTTCTCTGGTTTGCCCCAAACAGTCGAAAACCACGTTTTTCGGCTGTTTGTCATCAATCTGAAGCTCGCCATGCGCGAGCTTTTCTTTATTTGAATAATTCTGCCGTGGCGAAGAGCTTATTTTGCCCGCCTGCGGAGGTCACTTTAAAAGAGGTTGCCCCGGCCTTATCGGCTTTGTCGGAAATCTGATTAATAGCCTGGTCAAGCGTAGTTGCGCCGCTGGTTGAAATGGAGCCTATGCTTTGCCCGGCGCTTGCCTGCTGAACTTCAGTGGCGGCTAAAACCGTGCCGGTCAGGGCGGTAAATACGGTAAGGGCAAGGGCGGAAGTTATCATTTTACGCATCATAATGAGTCTCTCAATGTGGGTAATAAGCGAGTCGTCGGTGAATGCGTTGCATGCTACGTTGCCGCCTGGCTAATGAATAGCAGGGGTTATTGATGAAGACTTTCAAAAATTCTGGCTGGTAATATCTGGGTGTTATTGACTGTAAATTAGCTTAAGCCGCCTTATATTTTCCTTAATTAATCTGCCGCAACGTGAAGTTTTGGTGGTCATAAAGCTTTGGGCCGTTAATAAAAAAACGCACGGAGGGATCGCTCCGTGCGTCGGGTTTATTTAAACCCCAAGGCGATCGCGAAGACTGTAGTAAGCCGCGCCCATCGCGGTAAACGGAATACGGAACGTGCGGCCACCGGGGAACGGGTAGTGCGGCAGGTTGGCGAAGGCGTTGAAGCGCTCGGCGTCACCGCGCAGCAGCTCTGCAATCAGGCGGCCAGCCAGATGGGTATAAGTGACGCCGTGCCCGCTGCAGCCCTGGCTGTAGTAAATATTGTTATCCAGACGGCCCACCTGCGGCATACGGGACAGCGTCAGCAGGAAGTTCCCGGTCCAGCTGTAGTCAATCTTCACGCCTTTCAGCTGCGGGAAGGTTTTCAGCAGGTTGGGCATCACCAGGCGCTCAATATCCGCCGGGTCGCGTGCGCCGTAGACCACGCCGCCGCCGTACAGCAGGCGGTTGTCGGCCGTCAGGCGGTAGTAATCCAGCAGGTAGTTACAGTCTTCCACACAGTAATTTTTCGGGATCAGCGAGCGGGCAAGATCTTCACCCAGCGGCTCGGTGGTCAGCACCTGCGTGCCGCATGGCATACTGCTTTTTGCCAGCTCCGGTTCCAGCTTATCGCCGAGATAGGCGTTACCGGCCACGATCACGTACTTCGCCGTGACCTTGCCTTTCGCCGTGCTGACGACGGCCGGGCTGCTGTGCTGAATATAGGTCACCGCAGACTGTTCGAATACGCGGCCCCCGTTAAGGCGAATGGCGTGAGCTTCGCCGATCGCCAGGTTCAGCGGATGAATATGGCCGCCGCTGTGATCGAGCAGGGCGCCCACGTAGCGGTCGCTGTTCACTTCGCGTTTGATTTCGCTGGCATCCAGCAGCGCCAGCTGGGTATTGCCGTAGCGCTCCCAGTTGGCTTTCTGCTCTTCCAGCTTTTCCAGCTGCTTGTGGTTCATGGCAACGAACAGGCCGCCGGGGCGATAATCACAGTCAATCTGATAGCGTTTAATGCGTTCGCGAATAATTTCTCCGCCTTCAAACATCATGCCGCCGAGCATTTTGGCCGCTTCCGGGCCATAGCGGCGCTCAATCACGTCGATGTCGCGGCTGTAGGAGTTAACCAGCTGCCCGCCGTTGCGCCCGCTGGCGCCAAAGCCGATGCGGGCGGACTCCAGTAGCACCACGTCATAGCCCATTTCAGACAGATGCAGCGCGGAAGAAAGGCCGGTATAGCCGCCGCCGACCACGCACACGTCGCAGGTTACGGACTCGGTCAACTGCGGGAAGGGCTCATATTGGTTGGCGCTGGCCGCGTAATAGCTGGTGGTATGTTCAGTCATGATGATGGCTCCAGGGCAATCCAGATGGTTTTTAGTTCGCTAAATTTTTCGAGGGCATGCAGGGACTTATCGCGTCCGTTGCCGCTCTGCTTGTAGCCGCCGAACGGGACGGTCATGTCGCCGTCGTTGTAGTTATTGACGAAAACGGAACCTGCTTTAAGGCTGCGGCTTATGCGGTGGGCGCGGGAAAGATCGCGGGTCCACACGGCGGCACCGAGGCCGTAGTCGCTGTCGTTGGCAAGCGAGAGCGCCTGAGCTTCGGAGGTAAAGCGGGTAACGACGAGTACCGGGCCAAAGATCTCTTCCCGGCCGACTCGTGCATCCGCTGCGGTATCGGTGAAAATCGTTGGGCCGATGGCCGCCGGGTGGCTGCCGTTACGCCCGTCGAGCGCCAGCGTGCCCTGGCTTTCGCCGTCGCGAATAAAGCCGTGGACGTTGTCGGCGTGGGCGCTGTCGATAAGCGTGCCCATCGTGGTTTCAGGGTCCAGCGGGTTGCCTGGCTGCCAGTTTTTGGCCTGTTCTTTCAGCAGGGCGATAAACTCATCGGCGATGCTCTCTTCCAGCAGCAGGCGAGTGCCGGCGATGCAGACCTGGCCCTGGTTATAGAAAATACCGGCGGCGGTGGTGGCGGTGGCCTTTTTCAGATCCGGGCAGTCGGCGAAAACGATATTGGCGCTTTTGCCGCCCGCTTCCAGCCAGACGCGCTTCATGTTGCTGTCGCCCGCATCTTTTAGCAGCTGTTTGCCGGTGCGGGTGGAGCCGGTGAAGGTAATCACGTCCACGTCAGGGTGTTGAGCCAGCGCCTGTCCCGCTTCGTGCCCAAAGCCGGTCACGACGTTAAACACGCCGTCCGGCAGGCCCGCTTCTTTGGCCAGCGCCGCAAGGCGAATGGCCGACAGCGGTGATTTTTCCGAAGGCTTGAGGATGACGCTGTTGCCCGCGGCCAGCGCCGGGCCGAGCTTCCAGCAGGCCAGCAGCAGCGGGAAGTTCCAGGGCACAACGGCGGCAATCACGCCAACTGGTTCGCGCACAATCAGCGCCAATTCGTTAACACCCGTGGTGGCGACTTCACCGTACACTTTGTCGATGGCTTCGGCGTACCAGCGAATGGCGCGGGCGCTGCCCGGAATATCATCACGCAGGCTATGGCGGATAGGTTTGCCGGTGTCGAGCGTCTCCAGCAGCGCCAGTTCCTCGTGATGCTGTTCCATTAAATCTGCCAGCTTGCCGAGCACGGCTTTGCGTTTTGCCGGTGACGCCTGCGCCCAGTCGCCACGCTCAAAAACACTGCGAGCTGCCCGAACGGCAACGTCCACGTCCGCTTTTTTACCCCGGGCGACGTCGGCGAGATTGCGTTGCGCAAAAGGATCGACGGTACTGAATGTTTCGCCGTCTTTGGCAGAGCAATATTCGCCGTTAATAAACAGGCGGGTTTCCGGCGAGGCATTTTTTGCTTTTTCCTGCCAGTAATTAAGATGCTGAAAGTCCATGATGACTCCTTTTATTCAATCGGATAAATGGCCTTACTGGGTTCTTCAGGCAAATTTGGGCTGCAAAAAGCCCCAGGAATTAAGTCCTGTTAAAAATGTTGTTTAAATAAGGCCTGAGTAACTCAGGCCTCTGTCTACAAACAGACCGTAGGTGAGAGAAGAAACACCTGGACTGCTAATTAATGCGCCTGGAAAATCAATTTATTGATTTTCTGCTGTTAGCCACAAAGAGGGAAAAACCACGCTTTTTCCCTCTTTGTTAGCCTTATCAGGCCTGAAAATAATTAGAACGTGGTGGGGGTGTGGGCGCTGATAATGCGGCAAATACCTGCCGAGGTGTTGCTGAAGCTGTGCGGCATGCTGGTGTTAATCGCATAGCTTTGCCCCGCAACAAGGTGCCAGGTCTGCCCGTTAACGGTCAAAACCACTTCACCTTCCAGTATCGTGCCCGTCTCCTCACCCTGGTGTTTGATCCTCTCGCCGGTGGTTGTGCCCGGCTGGTAGGTCTCAATGATCATCGCCAGCGTACGGTTAGGATTCCCATTGTGTATTAATTTCATTGAAACCCCCTGACTGCCTATTTCAATCAGGTCGTCGTAATTAATAACCACCTGCGGCTCATCAGGTTTTTCCGGTTCCGCGAAGAACTCGGAGAGCGACAGCCCGTAGACTTTCAGCAGCTTTTGCAGCGTACTGATGGCAGGACTGACTTTGTCCTGTTCTATGGTGCTGATGGCGCTATGCGTTAATCCAGACAGTTCGGCGGCACGACGTTGAGAAAGACCCAGTTGCTGGCGGATCGCTGACAAACGTTTACCCGGCGCCAGGCCGTCATCGCTCATATTGGCATTTCCTTAACAGTAGTGGTCAGAGCCGCTGTTTTTCAGACAGGTGCTTCTGACAGGCGTTGATAAAACCTTCAAGCAACAAACGCGACAGGGCGTATTCGCTACTGTTCCATTCTGGGTGCCACTGAACGCCGAGGGCAAAAGGATGATCGTGAACGCTTGCCGCTTCCACCAGTCCATCCTGCGACCTTGCCTCTACGCGCAGCAGCGGGCCCACCGTTTTCGCTCCCTGGCCATGTAATGAGTTAACCCAAAACGTGTTGCAACCCGGTATTAAATGCGAAAGCAATCCTCCCTCCTGTACCTGAACTTCATGTGAAGGTGCGTACTGCTGCTCCACGGGAAGCTCGGGATCTTCACGGTGTTCCAGAAGCTGAGGCTGATCGCACAGGCGACGATACAGAGTCCCGCCTGTGGCGACAACCAGTTCCTGTAAACCCCGGCAAATGGCGAAAATGGGAATGCGCCTTTTGAGCCCGGCGGCGATAAGCGCCATGCTCAGTTCATCACGCCCAGGGGCGGCGTCAGGCTCATCGCCATTTTCACCATAGAGGTGCGGCTGCACGTTGCTGGGGCTGCCCGGCAGGAAGATCCCGTCCAGTTTTGGCAGCAGCGCATTCAGCAGTTCTGGCTCTGCCAGCGCGTGGGGAAGGGCAATCGGTAATCCGCCGGCGTTCAACACGGCATTCAGGTATTTTTCTTGCAACGTCTGGGTCTGATGACCCTTAATCCTGTTCCTGCACATCACGACACCAATCACTGGCTTGTCAAATATATCGACCATGATCAACCTCACATTATGGACTAAATTATTGCCAAACGATTCCATGTTGCCCGTATCCGTTCAATATTTTTTCAATCTAGCAGCGGTGTAACGTCCTTGCAAACTTAAATTAACATTTGACAAACATTTTGTTTCACACCATTGTCGATAAGTGGACATTATATTTAACGGTCGACATCAGCGACCGGCATCCAACGCAACGGCGGTGAATCATGGAAACCAATATCGTAGAAGTTGAGAATTTTGTTCAGCATTCCGAAGAGAGACGAAGTAGCGCGTTTGTACGCGAAGTGAATACCTTTCTTGAACGTTATCCCAATACCCAATATGTCGATGTCCTGCTCACAGACCTGAACGGCTGCTTCCGCGGGAAACGTATTCCGGTCGCCGGACTGCGTAAGGTAGAGAAGGGCTGTTATTTCCCGGCGTCGGTGTTTGCCATGGATATCCTCGGCAATGTCGTAGAAGAGGCCGGGCTTGGGCAGGAACTGGGCGAGCCGGATCGCCGCTGCGTGCCGGTGCCGGGAACGCTGACGCCGTCGGCGGCCGATCCCGAGTTTATCGGCCAGATGATGCTGACCATGCTGGATGAAGATGGCGCTCCCTTTGACGTTGAGCCGCGGAACGTGCTTAACCGACTCTGGCAGCAGCTGCGCCAGCGCGGCCTGTTCCCCGTGGTAGCGGTAGAGCTGGAGTTCTATTTAATCGATCGCCAGCGCGACGCCGAAGGCTACCTGCAGCCGCCCTGCGCGCCGGGTACCGACGACCGAAATACCCAAAGCCAGGTCTATTCCGTCGATAACCTGAATCACTTTGCCGATGTGCTGACCGACATCGACGATCTGGCTCGCCTGCAGCTGATCCCGGCAGACGGCGCGGTGGCAGAAGCCTCGCCAGGCCAGTTCGAAATCAACCTGCATCACACCGATAACGTGCTGGATGCCTGCGATGATGCGTTAGCGTTAAAACGCCTGGTGCGAACTGTCGCAGAGAAGCATAAGATGCACGCCACTTTTATGGCGAAGCCTTACGAAGAGCATGCGGGCAGCGGGATGCATATCCACATCAGCGTGCTGAATAACAAAGGCGAAAACGTGCTGGCGGACGCCGACGGCGAAGACTCTGCGCTGCTGAAACGTGCGCTGGCGGGCATGATCCACCTGATGCCTTCTTCCATGGCGCTGCTGGCGCCGAACGTGAACTCGTGGCGCCGTTTCCAGCCGGGGATGTACGTCCCGACTCAGGCTTCGTGGGGGCATAACAACCGTACCGTGGCGCTGCGTATTCCCTGCGGCGACAGGGACAACCACCGCGTGGAGTACCGCGTGGCGGGGGCGGATGCCAACCCGTATCTGGTGATGGCGACGATCCTCGCCGGGATTTTGCACGGCCTGGATACCGACCTGCCGCTGCAGGAAGAAGTTGAGGGCAACGGGCTGGAGCAGGAAGGGCTGCCGTTCCCGATTCGCCAGAGCGACGCGCTGTGGGAGTTCACTCAGAACGACAGTTTGCGCGAACTGCTGGGCGAGCGTTTCAGCCACGTTTTCCACGCGTGTAAGCACGATGAGCTGGTGCAGTTTGAGCGTTTAATCACGGAAACTGAAATTGAGTGGATGTTGAAAAACGCCTAATAGTGGCTCCTGCCCGGCGGAGCAAGCGTGGCCGGGCAAGCTGATAAATAAGTAGCATCATACGGGCTGAGCGGAGCCAGACCGGACGTTTTGCAGGGCAACCTGCCATTTCCCGAAGTCGCGTAACGGAGCGCAGGCGGCAACGGGTCTTCTGTTAACGACAATGTGTACGACGAGGAAATGAGATGATGCAGACGCAAATGTTTAAATATCCGCACGGCGAGGGCGAACGCTGCTGCCGTATTGATAACGACGGGCCAGCGGCATGCGTGAACCCAATAACAATTCCCCGACAATTACGATTAACCCCCAGGCTAAGCAGGTTTGCCCGAACGAAGAACGCTTCGCAAACCTGTATCCGCGTGGGGGGACATCGTCATGGCGACTAATTTCTCCGTAGACAACGCTTCTCAGGCGGGTAAGCCGCAGCTGCGCAAATCTCTAAAACTCTGGCAGGTGGTGGTGATGGGTCTGGCCTATCTCACGCCAATGTCGGTGTTTGATACCTTTGGCATAGTGTCCGGCATCAGCGACGGCCACGTGCCTGCGTCCTATCTGCTGGCGCTGGCGGGCGTGCTGTTTACCGCTATCAGCTACGGCAAGCTGGTGCGCCAGTTCCCGCAGGCCGGTTCAGCTTATACCTACGCTCAAAAGGCCATTAGCCCGCACGTAGGTTTTATGGTGGGCTGGTCGTCGCTGCTGGACTATCTGTTCCTGCCGATGATCAACGTCCTGCTGGCAAAAATCTACCTTTCGGCGCTGTTCCCTGAAGTGCCGCCGTGGATCTGGGTGGTAGGGTTTGTCTGCATCCTGACGGCGGCCAACCTGAAGAGCGTCAACCTGGTGGCGAACTTCAACACCCTGTTTGTGCTGGTACAGGTTGCCATCATGGTGGTGTTTATCATTCTGGTAGTGCAGGGGCTGCATAAAGGCGAGGGCGTGGGGACCGTGTGGTCGCTGCAGCCGTTTATCAGCGAAAATGCGCACCTGATCCCGGTGATTACCGGCGCGACGATAGTCTGCTTCTCGTTCCTCGGCTTTGACGCGGTCACCACGCTGTCGGAAGAGACGCCCGACGCGGCCCGCACCATTCCTAAAGCCATTTTTCTGACCGCAGCCTACGGCGGCATTATCTTTATCGTGGCGTCGTTCTTTATGCAGCTGTTCTTCCCGGACATCAGCCGCTTCAAAAACCCGGACGCGGCGCTGCCGGAGATTGCGTTGTACGTCGGCGGCAAGCTGTTCCAGTCGATTTTCCTCTGCACGACCTTCGTGAATACCCTGGCTTCGGGCCTTGCCTCTCATGCCAGCGTTTCCCGCCTGCTCTACGTGATGGGGCGCGACAACGTGTTCCCGGAAAAATACTTCGGCTACGTGCACCCGAAATGGCGTACCCCGGCGCTGAACGTGATCATGGTAGGCATCGTGGCGCTGTCCGCGCTGTTCTTCGACCTGGTGACGGCGACGGCGCTGATCAATTTCGGCGCGCTGGTGGCCTTTACCTTCGTTAACCTGTCGGTGTTTAACCACTTCTGGCGTCGCGAAGGCCGCAACAAAACCTGGCGCGAGAAGCTGCACTACCTCATTCTGCCGCTGATCGGCGCGACAACGGTGGCGGTGCTGTGGGTGAACCTGGAGGTGACGTCCCTGACGCTGGGGCTGGTGTGGGCCGCGGTCGGCGTCCTGTACCTGACCTTCCTGACCCGCCGCTTCCGCAGGCCACCGCCGGTGTTTGACGCCAGCAAGGCCGAGCGCGCCTGGGAGTAAAGTCAGGTTGTGTTAGAGAGTAAAAAGCCCGCTTATGGAGAGTTAAGCGGGTTTTTTTGTTCAGGTTTATGCCCGCGCAGAAAAGCAAAAAGCCCGCTTAGTTTCCTAAGCAGGCTTCTTAAATTTGGCTCCTCTGACTGGACTCGAACCAGTGACATACGGATTAACAGTCCGCCGTTCTACCGACTGAACTACAGAGGAATCGTGTGAACGGGGCGAATACTAACGGGGTGAGTCTGGGTTGTCAAAGGCTGTTTTGATGAAATGCGTTTAACTGCCGATTAATCCAGCAAATCAATGCAAAAGGCCATAAGCGCGGCCTTAGCAGACAGCTGGCAAAGCTCTGACGAGAGCAGAAATACCAGACGGCTCATTTAAACAAACAGGAAAATCAATTTATTAATTTTCAGCGGATAACCCCAAAGAGGGAAAAACCACGCTTTTTCCCTCTTTGTCAGCACCGTTAAAAGGCCGCAAAAGCGGCCTTAAATAGTTACTGTTTACGCTGCTGGTTAACCGGCTGTGTAGCGGCCTCAAGCCACTGACGGGCTGCTTCGTCAACGCGTGGGAGCAGGGTTTCCCTCACCTGGCGGTGGTAATCGTCAAGCCAGGCTATCTCCTGGGTACTCAGCAAATCAAAATCTACCGCCGCCAGGTCAATAGGGATAAGCGTCAGCGACGAGAACTTGCAGAAGCCCGGCCGGGAGGCAACCACCTCGACCTGGTTTTCGATGCGGATCCCGTGGCTATCCGCCAGGTAATAACCCGGCTCGATGGTGATGATGTTGCCCGGCAGCATCGGCCACGGGTTCACTTTCTTCGCCATACGGTGCGGGTTTTCATGGATCATCAGCCGGTGGCCGACGCCGTGTCCGGTGCCGTGGTCGTAATCCAGCCCCAGCTCCCAAAGTGGGCGACGGGCAAAGGCGTCCAGCTGGTGGCCCTGAGTCCCGTGCGGGAACTGCAGTGAGATCAGCGCCAGGAAGCCTTTCAGCACGGCGGTGTAATGCAGGCGACGGTTCGCGTCCAGCGCGCCAAAGCTGAGGGTACGTGTGGCGTCTGTCGTGCCGTTGATATACTGCCCGCCGGAATCATTCAGGTAGAACTGCTCGCCGGTGAGGGCGAAATTCGTTTCCGGTGAAGAGTGGTAGTGGCACATTGCGGCGTTGCTACCTGCTGCGGAAATGGTGCTAAAGCTCTGCTCGGTGAAGGTGGCGCACTGCTGGCGGAAGCTGAGCTGTTTTTCCTGGGCTTCCAGCTCGGTGACCGGGTTGCCGGCGGCCTCGCGAAGCGGCACTTCTTTAGTCAGCCAGGCAAGGAAATTCACCCACGCCACGCCGTCATCGACGTGGCTGTCGCGGTAGCCCGCCAGCTCGGTTTCATTCTTATTGGCCTTGATGAACGTTATCGGGTCAGCCGCCCATATCACCTCGCCGCCGCCTTGCTCAACGGCAAAACGCACCGCGACCGGCGCGTAATCGGCGTCAATAAGAATGCGTTTATCTGCCGCAGCCTGCTGGCAGCGGGCGAGGAATTCACCCATCGGGCTGCATGCGATGCCGTCCAGCTGAGTTTTATCCAGGCCGCGCAGCTTGCCCTCGTCAACAAACCACTCAATGCCGCCGTCGGCGCTCACCAGCGCGAAGGAGTGGGGCACCGGGTTCATTGGAATATCCGAGCCACGCACGTTCAGCAGCCAGGCGATATTGTCCGGCAGCGTCAGCGCCAGATAATCAGCCCCGGCTTTGCTCAATGCCTGGGCGATCCGCTCGCGCTTTGAGGCAGAACTTTCGCCGCTGATGGCCTCCGGCATGGCGCTGATTTCCCCGCAGGGAGCCGCCGGGCGGTCTGACCAGATCGTGTCGAGAGGGTCGTCATCCACCGCCACCAGGTCGCAGCCGCTGGTACGCAGGTTTTCGTACTGGCTGTTAACCATCAGCAGCGGCTCGAAGGCGATGCGTTTACCCGCAGGAAGGTTGTCCCGCAGCCACAGGTGCAGCGGCTCTTCGTGCAGGTGATGAATCTCAAACTCCTGCAAATTTACCTGATGGCGAGCCTGAACCTGGTAGCGCCCGTCCACAAACAGCAGGGCGCGGTCGGCGAGGATCAGCGCCAGCCCGGCCGAGCCGGTAAAGCCGCTGATAAACGCCAGTTTATTATCATGAGCCGCGCAGTCTTCGCTCTGATGGGCGTCGGCACGCGGCACGATAACCCCATCCAGCTCGCGCTCCTTGAGCAGCGCACGCAGTACGCCGAGTGATGATGTGTGTTGCATCCAGCTTCCTTATTCTTTTTGTTAACGGAACGGCGGCTCGTTGAAGGTACGCAGCTTGCGCGAGTGCAGCTTTTCGCCTTCTGCGCGCAGCAAATCAATGGCGCGAATGCCAATCTGCAGGTGCTCGGAAATCGCCCCTTCATAGAAGCGGTTGGCCTGGCCCGGCAGCTTGATTTCACCGTGCAGAGGTTTGTCGGACACGCACAGTAGCGTGCCGTACGGCACACGGAAGCGATAGCCCTGCGCGGCAATAGTGGCGCTTTCCATGTCGATAGCCACCGCGCGGCTGAGGTTAAAGCGCAGCGCAGAGGCCGAATAACGCAGCTCCCAGTTACGGTCGTCGGTGGTGACCACCGTGCCGGTGCGCAGGCGCTGCTTAACTTCTTCCCCCGGCATGCCGCTGACCTGTTTGGTGGCGTCGTAAAGCGCACGCTGCACTTCGGCGATGCTTGGGATAGGAATGTCCGGCGGCAGCACCGCGTCGAGCACGTGGTCATCGCGCAGATAGGCGTGCGCCAGCACGTAGTCACCAATCTGTTGGCTTTCGCGCAGGCCGCCGCAGTGGCCAATCATCAGCCAGGCGTCCGGGCGCAGCACCGCAAGGTGGTCGCAGATGGTTTTGGCGTTCGACGGGCCCACGCCAATGTTAATCAGCGTAATGCCGCTGCCGTTTTTGTCGATCAGGTGCCAGGCCGGCATCTGATGCTTTTTCCACGCCAGGTCGGAAATCGCCTCTTCCGGGGCCTCCGTTTCGGCGGTAAGCCAGGTGCCCCCGGCGCAGGACAGGGCGATATACGGGCTGTCCGGATCAAGAATTTGCTGGCAGCCCCAGCGGACAAACTCGTCCACATAGCGGGTGTAGTTGGTGAACAGCACGAAAGGCTGGAAGTGCTCAACCGGTGTGCCGGTGTAGTGGCGCAGGCGAGCCAGCGAGAAATCCACGCGGCGGGCGTCAAAGTGCGACAGCGGCCAGGCTTCCGTCGGGTGGAACAGGCCGTCCGCGGTTTCATCGCCAATTTGCGCCAGCTCGGTGGTCGGGAAATGGCGCGTCAGCCCGGCGCTCATGGTGCGGTCCAGGTTCAGGCCGTCAATCACATAAGGGTAAGGGATCTCATGCTGTGAGGGACCGACCTCGATGTGAACACCGTAGTCCTCACACAGCAGGCTCAGCTGCTCGTCTAAATAGCCACGAAATAACGCGGGGCGAGTTACCGTGGTGGTGTAGCTGCCGGAGTGGGTAAAGCGGGCGTAAGAGCGGGTATTTTTGGGGCCACGAGGTACGCCGTCCCAGCTCACGCGCAGTTCCGGGTAGACAAATAGTCCATCGGAGCGGGCGTCAACATCCGGCAGCGTGCCTTGTTGAGTGTAAAGGGCAATCGCGTCGCGAAGGGCGGTTACCGAGTTTTCATACAGTTCTTCCAGCTTGTCCAGAGCCTGAGCAGGTGTGAGGCCCTGGCATACAGCGTCATTATTCATTGATTCTCCTTTACCGGTTCAGGCCGGATTAGAACCTCAGTATGTCATGCCGTGAGAAGAACGGAAGGGAAAGACAGCCGGAGTTGCGTGCCTTATAAAAAATTCCTCACAAATAAATGAATACCCGCTTAAAGATTGCCGATAACCAAAGAGATACCCGGGATTAATGGGATAACGACAATAATTATTTGGGGAAAAACATGGGGATGTTAAAGAATTTTACCATACGCCGCGTGATGCTCACCGTGCTGGGGCTGTTCTGCCTGCTGTGGTCGGCCGTTGGCGCGTTTACCGTCTATTCGCTGGCAAAGCTTGGCGACGGCAACGCCGTTGACCATCAGCTGGTGTCGCAGATGACGATACTCAGCAAAGGGAACGACCAGTATTTTCGCTTTATTACTCGCCTGTCGCGGGTGATGGAAGCGAAGGCCGCAGGCGAAGCCATCGACTTTAAGCCGGTGCAGGAAGCCCTGGCTAACATGAAAAAGGAACTGGAGCACCTGAAAAGCGTCTCGCCGGGGCCGATGGACCCGGCGGTTTCCGCAGACGTGATTGAAAAATGGCAGCAGCTTTTAGATAACGGCGTGGCGGCGCAGATGCAGCTTGCTCAGCAGGGGAGCGCGGTGGATTATCGTCAGCAGGCCACCCAGGTGACGCCGCCCCTGAGTCGTGCTTTTGGTGCCAGCAGCAGCAAATTTACCGCCGTGGCCGAAGCGCGTCTGGATCGTACCCGCGTAGCCGTGGACTCGCTGACCCGGCTAATGAAAATCACCGTCGTCGTGGCGATTGTGATTGGGCTGTTGATCCTGCTGTTTACCGACCGCTATCTCGTGAACCTGCTGGTGAAGCCGCTGGATCGCATTCGTGAACATTTCTCGGTCATTGCCAAAGGCGATCTCAGTCATCCCGTGGAGGACTTTGGCCGTAACTGCGTAGGCAAGCTATTCCCGCTGCTTGCCGAGATGCAGGGCAGCCTGCGCGATGCAGTTAGCGCGATTCGTATCGGTACGGAGAATATCTATCGCGGGTCGGCGGAAATCTCCTCCGGCAACAATGACCTGTCTTCGCGAACGGAAGAGCAGGCGGCCGCGCTGGAAGAAACCGCCGCTAGCATGGAACAGCTTACCGCCACGGTAAAATTCAACGCCGAGAACGCCCGTCAGGCCAGCAGCATTGCGGAAAAAGCGTCACAAACCGCCAGCCGCAGCGGCAAGCTGGTGGGGGACGTGGTGATCACAATGGAAGGGATTTCCGACAGCTCCCGTAAAATCAGTGAAATCACCAGCGTCATCAACAGCATTGCCTTCCAGACCAATATCCTGGCGCTCAACGCCGCCGTTGAGGCCGCACGTGCGGGCGAGCAGGGCAGAGGTTTTGCGGTGGTCGCAGGCGAGGTGCGTAACCTGGCCAGCCGCAGCGCAGGTGCTGCCAAAGAGATAGAAACGCTGATTGCCGACTCGGTTAATCGGGTAAACAGCGGCGCGGCGTTGGTTAACGAGGCGGGCAACACCATGAAAGAGGTGCTGAAGGCCGTCTCCGACACCACGCAAATCATGAAGCAAATTGCCTCGGCGACCGACGAGCAGAGTAAGGGGATTTCGCAGGTGAGCGTAGCCGTCAGCGAAATGGACAGCGTGACCCAGCAAAACGCCGCGCTGGTCGAGCAGATTTCGGCTGCGGCCGCGGCGCTGGAAGGCCAGACGGAAATGTTGCAAAAAGCGGTGGCGCGCTTCCGCCTGTCCGGGCGAGAAGAGCAGGCCGTGTTGCAAACGAAGACAAAACTCCCGCTAAAAGCCGCTGCTACCGGAGCGGCAGGGGATAATTGGGTAACGTTTTAAGCTTCTACTACGGGCAGGGTACGCATCGCGCTTTCGCAGCGTGCCTTGACCGCTTCGTGCAGTAATCGCACCGTGGCTGACAACTGTTTGCGGTGCGGGCAAATCAAGTTCAGCGGAATACTGTCCCCTTCGTACTGAGGCAGCAGCAGCGTTAAGCGACCCTCCTGCACGTCCTCGCTGACATCCAGCCAGGATTTGTAGGTAATGCCTTCGCCTTTTACTGCCAGGCGATGGATCACTTCCGCATCGTCACTCATCATCGAACCTTTGACCGCCACCTGCTGTTTCTTGCCGTTCAGGCTGAGCGTCCACGTATTGTGTACCCGTCCGCGAATGACAAAGGTCAGCGCATTGTGGTGAGCCAGATCGGCAACGGTTTGGGGTTCACCATAACGTTCGAGGTAGCCCGGAGCAGCAACAACCACGCGGCGGTTTTCGGGCGCTATTGGCAGGGCGATATACGAGGCATCATCGTTATTGCCATAGCGAAAGGCCACATCGACCGGGTCTTTAAACACGTCCGTTATCCGATCGGAGAACAGAATTTTAAGGCTGAGTGCGGGGTGGGTTCGGCGAAATTGCTGAAAAACGTCCAGCAGCAAATTGCGGCCAAGATCCGAAGGGACGGCGATTTGCAGCGTGCCGCGCACCGCATCGCTCGGGGGCTGGATCTGCTCGAAACCGGCATCAAGGGTTTGCAGCACCTGCATGGCGTAGGGCAGCCACGCTTCGCCCTCGGGCGTTAGCCTCAGGCTGCGCGTTGAGCGGGCAAACAGGCGAATATTGAGGTTTTGCTCCAGGCGTTTAATGGCCGCGCTGACCTGGGCTGGCTGCAGCCCGGCCTCTCTGGCGGTATCGCTAAAACTGTTTAACACCGCGGCCCTGACAAACAAGGTAAGGTCTTCCAGCCTGAGCATTTTCACTCTCCGAGTATAAGTGTTGTTTCATGGCGCCTATTTTTCACCTTCCGCGCGCCTTGTACCATGATTTTACTAGATTGATGAACCCATTACCTTATTGGAGCTGCTATGAAAGCTATTGCTATTACCCGCGCCGCGAAAGACGGCAGTAATATTGATGCACTGCAGGAGATTACGCTGCCGAAACCCGTTGCTCAGGGCCACGACATCCTGGTGGCGGTGAACGCCATTTCCGTCAACCCGGTTGATACCAAAGTGCGCGGCGGCTTTAGCGGCGACGCGCCTCGCGTACTGGGCTGGGATGCCGTTGGCACGGTTGTGGAAGTCGGCGAGGCCGTTACGCTGTTCAAGGCAGGCGATGCGGTATGGTACGCCGGTTCGCTGACCCGTCCCGGCAGCAACAGCGAATACCAGCTGGTAGATGAACGTATTGCCGCCCTCAAGCCTCACTCCATAGAGAATGCCGCGGCGGCAGCGCTGCCGCTGACTGCCATTACTGCCTGGGAGCTGCTCTTTGACCGCCTGGGGATCCAGGAAAACGGCGGTGAAGGCGATGTGCTGCTGATTGTGGGCGCGGCCGGTGGCGTGGGTTCTATCCTGACTCAGTTTGCCCGCCGGCTGACAAAAGCGACCGTAATCGGCACGGCTTCTCGCCCGGAAAGCCAGAAGTGGGTGGCCGAACTCGGCGCTCATCATGTTATCGATCACAGCCAGCCGCTGACGGAAGAGCTGCAGCGCATTGGCATTAAGCATGTTACGCATGTTGCCAGTCTGAACAATACCGAGCAACATTATGCTCAACTGATTGAGGCACTCATTCCGCAGGGGAAATTTGCGCTGATTGATGACCCGACGGCGCTGGACGTTCGCGCGCTGAAGGCCAAAAGCATTTCGCTGCACTGGGAGTTTATGTTTACCCGCTCAATGTTTGTCACCAGCGATATCATTGAGCAACATAACTTGCTGACCCGTGTCGCCACGTTGATTGATCGGGGGGTGTTGAGAACCACGCTCGGTGAACACTATGGCACGATTAACGCGGACAACCTGCGTCGTGCCCATGCGCTGTTGGAAACCGGGCGTTCGGTGGGCAAAATTGTGCTTGAGGGCTTCTGATATGGCGACGACGGAAACGCTGACCATTATCGCGATGCTGAAGGCAAAAGCTGGCCAGCAGGAGAAGCTCAAAGCTGCGCTAAAAGCGCTGGTTGCGCCGAGCCGCCTTGAGCCGGGTTGCCTTGACTACACGCTGTTCCAGCTCAAAGAAGATCCGGATACGTTTTATGTCCGCGAATCGTGGCGCGGCCAGCAGGCGCTTGATCTGCACAATTCGCTGCCGCACTTCCAGGCGTTCGTGAAACAGATGGACGCCCTGCTGGCGGAGCCGCTGAAACTGGTGCCGCTGGACGAAGTTGCCCTTTAACCCGCAGGCGGCCGCCCGTGCGGCCGTTGCTGAAAATAGAAACTCATTTGGGAAAGACGATGAATATTATTGATGCTGCCTCTAAGCGTTATGCAACCAAAGCGTTCGATGCCTCAAAAAAGATTGCCGCTGAAGACGTTGATAAAATTAAAAACCTGCTGCGCCTGAGCCCGTCGAGCACCAACTCGCAGCCGTGGCATTTTATTCTGGCGAGCACTGATGAAGGCAAAGCGCGGATCGCCAAAGCGACCACCGGGCCTTACGCTGCAAACCAGCCCAAAGTGCTTGATGCTTCACATGTTGTGGTCTTCTGCGCGAAAACCACCTACGACGATGCGCACCTGCAAGCCCTGCTGCAAAAAGAGCAGGAAGATGGTCGCTTTGCCAGCGAGCAGGCGAAAGAAGGGCAGCATAAAGGGCGCTCTTTCTATGCCAATAAACATCGCTTTGACCTGAAAGATGCGCAGCACTGGATGGAGAAGCAGGTCTACCTCAATCTCGGGACTCTGCTGCTGGGCGTGTCGACGCTTAACATTGATGCCGTACCAATTGAAGGCTTTGATGCGGCCGCACTCGACGAGGTATTTGGGCTGCGTGATAAAGGGCTGACCAGCGTGGTGATGGTGGCGCTGGGCTACCGCAGCGTGGAAGACTTTAACGCCGGGTTGCCAAAGTCGCGTCTCGATTTTAGCCAGATTCTGACAGAGATCTAAGCGCGTGATTATAACGTGATTTAACTTTCTATCTTTATCGCCAGCGGGAATGGATATTATGCCATTCCTGCTCTTATTCAGCAGATTAGTGGCATTGAAGTGTGGAAAGCGAAGGGAAATGATCTATACTTTGCTCTCTTGATTCTACGGATGGCCATAGTTGTGAAGGACACGTATTATAATGACAGCAAAGTAAATTCATTAATTCAGCACGAACTTGATGAATTTATTCTGAATTACAAACATACCACCTATGCGTATGCTGTAATGAATAAGAAAGACCCTTCCCAGATGCGAATTATTAATAACAATTCGCAATGGTTTAACATCTATCTCGAGAATAAATATCAATTTATTGACCCGGTGATCGTGCGGTCACTCAGCAGTCTCGAGGATTTCTCCTGGGACAGCGGCATGATGGTCTCTTCGGGGTATACGCTCAAACGTATTTTTGACGAAGGTTCGCAGCATAACATCGTCCAGGGGCATACTTACCCGCTCCATGACTATGTTAACAATCTCGCGGTGCTTTCGCTGATTAGCCATCAGCCTTCGGAAGCAAACCTCACCGAAAACCGTGAGGCGGTGATTGCTTTTTTTATCCGCCTACACCAAAAAATGCTGAATTTGTACAGCGATATCCGACAGAAGAAAAACGTCTTCCTGTCACCGCGTGAGCAGCAAATTCTGCAATGGGTTTATGCCGGTAAAACGTATGCGGAAATCGCCGTGATTCTCTCAATCACCGAGCGTACGGTAAAATTCCACATGGGCAATGCCATGAAAAAACTGGGCGTTAACAATGCCCGTCACGCGGTTAAATTAAGTATCGAGCTCAGACTGCTGGATGTCTGAGCCGCTGCGGCTACAGGTTGTTGAGCCGGCTGAGCGTGTCACGCAGCCATGCACTATTTTTATCTTTGTTAATAATGTCTTCGATAACCTGTTGATTGGCCGGCATAAAAATATAATAAACAGCCTCACCCTTTTCTGAAAGCCCTCTCTGAAGCATGTCAACTTTCCAGTTTGCCTGACGGAAAATCGCGTACATACCCCGGCTGGTGACTGCATGCATGCCCGGATAACCGTTTTTAATACAATACATAATCATGGCCAGAAATAATGCTTTGCTGGCAGGAAGGCTGCGTAAATTACCTTCATCACGGCGTTCCTTATCCAGAAACAGTCGAGTGATTTCGCAGCATGGAATATCTTTTGGTAAACTAATGTTATTAAAATACTGATAAAAGATTTCATCAGTCATTGTCGGGTAGCGGGCGTCAATAAAGCGTGCACCACAAAATAATTGACCTTCCGACATGCCTAGTAAATAAGCGGTATTCTCGTTATCGAATTGATCTCTTTCCTGGTTATCTTCACATTCCACATTCCACTTTCCATTCCAGCCGTTCGTGAAATGTTTTTTTGCGTAATGCATACAGCTCCCTGGCAAGGCCTGGGTGTAAATCATTATGATTACTTATAAAAAATTCAATTGCAGAACACATAGCGTATCCCTGTATGTAGAAGACCCCCCTGTACTTAAAGACAGCTTTTTTTTGCCTAAGGCCTTCTCTAAACTTAAAAAAATCCTGACCGACCGCGCCAACACGCAAGCAGGTCAGGTGGTCAAAGACCTGAGCAACACCAAGGGAAATGTTCACAGATTATTATCTAGTACACCGATTTCCCGATGCACAAGATTGTAAGCACTTGTAATTTTACATTACCAAAAATAAAAATAAAGAAACTTAAGCCCTCGCACTTGCGGGGGCTTTTCTTTTATATCTGTCAAGATCGTCGCGCGTTCGCCGATGTTCCCTGCAATATCATGCAGTTCTCCATGAAAATTTACTAACATAACGACGAGTTGGCGGGGAATTATTTTATAAAACAGGAGAGTCCGATTGCGCGAAAAGCGTACCGTACAATTGAATAGTAGCCTACTAATTAAAAAAGTGAACGGCTTTGACGTGCAGAAAATGAATTTTGTGAGGGCATTACGCTGGACGAAAAATTAGATGCAAAAAGCCCGCTTAAGTTTCCTTAAGCGGGCTTTTCTAAATATGGCTCCTCTGACTGGACTCGAACCAGCGACATACGGATTAACAGTCCGCCGTTCTACCGACTGAACTACAGAGGAATCGTGTGAACGGGGCGAATATTAGCGAGGCCGGTCTGGCTTGTCAAAGCCTGCAATACACCTTTTTGTTCGTTTGCCGATAAAACAAACAACCCCCGCCGTGATGGGGAGTCAGACATAACTTTACAGCGCAAAGATTGCCAAACTTTCGTCAGCCGCTAAGATAAGCCGGATTAAACAGTGAGGGTGTAATGGTTAAACGGCAGCGTTTAGGGATTTGGTTTCTTTGCCTAGCATGTGTGGTGGTACTGGTTTGTACCGCGCAGCGCATGGCGGGCCTGCATGCGTTGCAGATGGAAACCGCCGCAAGCGTTGTTGCCGTTCAGACTGATAGCCCGCAAGCGGATGGCGACTCCCCGGTTACGCCCTGTGAACTCAGCGCCAAGTCGCTGCTAAGCGTGCCGCCGGTATTGTTTGATGGGGCGCTATTCGCCCTTAGCCTGCTGCTTTCGCTGTTGGCTCCCGTGCGTTCCACGCGAATGCCGTTTCCCCCCCCAAGAGCGACTTCACCTCCCACCCTTAGGGTGCATCTACGCTTCTGCGTATTCCGTGAATGACAGACCGGCTGTTACCCACAGTTAGTTAATCATTTACGGAGAAAAAACATGTTTAATCGCTTCAGGCAGGCGCTGCTATGCCTGCTTATGCTATGGCTGCCCGTATCCTGGGCGGCGGAGGCCGGCTGGCTGCAATCGCCGGACAACAATCACGCCAGCGTCAGGCTGCGCGCAGACACCACGGAAAATAATAAAACCCGTCTTTTACTGGAGGTAAAACTTGAGAAAGGCTGGAAAACCTATTGGCGCTCGCCGGGAGAAGGCGGCGTCGCGCCGGCCATTGCCTGGCAGGGGGATATGCCCAAGGTAGAGTGGTTCTGGCCAACGCCTGCACGTTTTGACGTCGCCGGGATAACCACCCAGGGCTACCACGATCGGGTCACGATACCAATGGTGATCCACGGCAGCGCACCGGAAGCCATCCGCGGCGTGCTGACGCTGTCCACCTGCAGCAACGTCTGTCTGCTGACCGATTATTCGTTTACCGTAACGGCAACGTCTGCGGATACACAGTTTGCCCATGATTTTGCCCAGGCGATGGGGCAGGTACCGGTTGATAGCGGTCTGACGGATTCGCTTAAGGCGGGCTACCGCCAGGGAAGCCTGGTTATCGACGCAGTGCGTGCCGGAGGCTGGACGAATCCGGGGCTTTATCTTGACCCGCCGGAAGATGCCGACCTGGGCAAGCCGACCTTCCGCATTGACGGCGACACGCTGCAGGCCACGGTGCCGGTGAGCGACAGCTGGGGCGAAGGTGCGCCAGATCTACGCGGTAAATCGGTCACCCTGGTGCTGGCCGACAACGGCATTGCTCAGCAAAACACGCTCGCTATTGGTTCGGCACCCGCTGCAGCGGGCGGAAATGATGCCTTCCCGCTCTGGCAGGTTGTGCTGATGGCGCTGGTGGGGGGGCTTATCCTCAACCTGATGCCGTGCGTTCTGCCGGTACTGGGGATGAAACTGGGTTCAATTCTGCTGGTTCAGCAAAAAGACCGTGGCCTGGTTCGCCGTCAGTTTTTAGCCTCGGTCGTGGGAATTATCGCTTCCTTTATGGTGCTGGCGTTATTGATGACCGTTCTGCGATTGACCAACCAGGCGCTGGGCTGGGGCATCCAGTTCCAGAACCCGTGGTTTATCGGCTTTATGGCAGTGGTAATGCTGGTGTTCAGCGCCAATCTGTTTGGCCTGTTCGAGTTCCGACTTTCCTCCAATATGAACACTCGCCTGGCTACCCAGGGCGGCAACGGCATGGCCGGGCATTTCTGGCAGGGTGCTTTTGCCACGCTGCTGGCAACGCCGTGCAGCGCGCCTTTCCTCGGCACGGCGGTAGCCGTTGCGCTGACCGCTTCCTACCCGGTTCTGTGGGGGCTGTTCCTGGCATTGGGGCTGGGCATGAGCCTGCCGTGGCTGCTGATTGCGCTTCGTCCCGGCCTTGCCATGCGCTTACCGCGTCCGGGGAAATGGATGAACTGGCTGCGCCGCGTGCTTGGCCTGCTGATGCTCGGGTCGGCTATCTGGCTGGCAAGCCTGCTGCTGGTGCATTTCGGGGTTTCTGGCGGCAAGCCCGCGCAGGAAAATATTGCCTGGCAGCCGCTCAGCGAACAGGCGATTCAGGACGCGCTGGCGCAGCATAAGCGTGTGTTTATCGACGTCACCGCCGACTGGTGTATCACCTGCAAAGCCAACAAATACAACGTGCTCAATAAAGAGGACGTTCAGGCCGTGCTACAGGCTCCGGACGTGGTTGCCCTGCGCGGTGACTGGACGCTGCCGTCCCAGCAAATCACCGACTTTTTAAGAAGCCGCGGCCAGGTCGCCGTGCCGTTCAACCAAATTTATGGCCCAGGCCTGCCGGAAGGCAAAGTGCTGCCCACGTTGCTGTCGCGTGATTCGGTCCTGACGACCCTGGATGAAGCCAAAGGAACAACACAATGAAATACTTATTTATTCTGATCCTCTCTCTGTTCACAGGGCTGGCGCTGGCGGCAAAAGAAGAGCCCGCTCCGTTTTCGGCGGAGCAACAAAAACAGCTGGAAGTGCTGATTGAGCAGGCGCTGTTTAATGACCCGGCCAGCCCGCGTTTCGGCGCAAAAAAAACGCTATTAACCCTGGTGAACTTCACCGACTACAACTGCCCGTACTGCAAGCAGCTCGACCCGATGCTGGAGAAGATTGTGCAGAAGTACCCCGATGTGGCGGTGATTGTGAAGCCGCTGCCGTTTAAAGGAGAAAGCTCGGTGCTGTCGGCGCGTACCGTACTGACAACCTGGCGCCAGCATCCGGAACAGTTCCTGTCGCTGCATGAAAAGCTGATGCAGAAGAAGGGCTATCACGATGCCGCAAGTATTGCCGCGGCCGTTGAGAAGAGCGGCGCAACGGCGGTGACGCCGGATGAAAAAAGTATGGAAACCTTAAGCACCAACCTTCAACTAGCGCGCATTGTAGGCGTGCAGGGAACGCCAGCTACCATTATTGGCGATGAAATGATCCCCGGCGCGGTACCCTGGGAAACGCTGGAAGACGTCGTAAAAGAAAAACTGGCGGCCGCCCGTGGTAAGTAAGCTGCGGCGCTGGCTGCGGGAAGGATTGATTCTGCTGGTGCTGCTGGCGGGCGTGATGCTGGTGATGGACTGGTGGCGAGCGCCTCAGTCACCTCCTTCGTTTGACAGTACCCCGCTATACACGCTTGACGGACAAAACGTCACGCTAGGTGCGCTGAGTGCGGATCGACCGCTGCTGGTTTACTTTTGGGCCAGCTGGTGCGTGGTGTGTCGTTTTACCACGCCGGACGTGGCGAAACTGCAGGCCGAAGGGCAGAACGTGATAACCATTGCGCTCCGCTCCGGCAATGAAAGCGAAGTTTCCCGCTGGCTGGCGCGTAAAGGCGTGAGTTTCCCGGTGATCAACGACGCAAACGGCGCAATCTCCAGCAGCTGGCAGATTGGCGTGACGCCAACGCTTGTTGTTGTGGATAAAGGAAAGGTGGTCTCCACGACCAGCGGCTGGACAAGCTACTGGGGAATGAAGGTGAGGCTCTGGTGGGCCGGAGTGTGAGGAACCGTGTCGGTTTATTACCGGCACGCTGTTTTTAGCCTGTTAATGCACCTTAATGGTGCATTAATACCTCTTATGGGGCATAAGCAAAACCCCAGTTTCATTAATCATCAGCCGGGGCTTTATTAGTTTCTCTTATTCTCCAGCCTGTTATCGCGTTTGCGCCGCAAACAAGAAATGTGGCAAGCATATTGCAAAACCTTTTATGACATCACTGCCATGACTGGCGCTGGCATTCCGTAATAGGGGGCAAAATGAATTTAAGACGACTGAAGTACTTCGTAAAAATCGTTGATATTGGCAGCCTGACCCAGGCGGCAGAAGTACTGCATATCGCACAGCCGGCGCTCAGCCAGCAGGTTGCCACCCTGGAAGGGGAGCTGGATCAGCAATTGTTGATCCGTACGAAACGCGGCGTGACGCCTACTGAAGCGGGAAAAATTCTCTATGCTCATGCGCGGACCATCCTGCGTCAGTGTGAGCAGGCACAGCTGGCGGTAAACAACGTTGGCCAGACTATTAATGGTCTGGTATCTATTGGCCTCGCGCCGGGTATGGCTGCGTCATCTATTACTATGCCGATGCTGCAGGCCGTACGCGCGGAGCTGCCGGAGGTCCAGGTTTACCTGCACGAAAATAGTGGTTCACAGCTTAATGATAAACTGCTCAGCGGGCAGCTTGATATGGCCGTCCTGTATGACCGCACGCCAACGGCCGGGTTAACCAGTCAGCCGCTGCTGAAAGAAGATTTGTTCCTGGTAGGTACCCGTGACTGCCCGGGCACGACGGTAGATTTGTCTGACGTTGCCGCTATGAATCTCTTCCTGCCACGCGATTACAGCGCGGTGCGTAAGCGCGTGGATGAGGCTTTCTCCCTGCGCCGCCTGACGGCAAAAATTATCGGTGAAATTGAGTCTATTTCCACCTTGACCGCGGCCATTGCCAGCGGCATGGGCGTAACCGTGCTGCCGGAATCTGCGGCCCGTTCGCTTGCTGACTCGGCAGGCGGTTGGATGGCCAGAATAACCAGCCCATCGCTTAATTTACCGCTGTCGCTGAACCTTTCTGCACGCTTACCGCTTTCGCCGCAGGCTCAGGCGGTAAAAGAAATTCTTATGTCTCTGGTGACCCGCCCGGCGCTGGAAAATCGTGAACTGATGCTGGTAGGCTAAGTTCGCTTATTACTAAATGGAATAGGTTGCTGGTTTTTATTATTTGTCCCGCCGGGGCTGTGACTTTAACAATGGTGTAAAGAACAGTCACGATCCCGGGGGCGATGTGAACTTCCAGCAACTTAAAATAATCCGCGAGGCGGCGCGACGGGATTACAATCTCACCGAAGTCGCCAACATGCTTTTCACCTCTCAGTCCGGCGTCAGCCGCCATATTCGTGAGCTGGAAGAAGAGCTGGGGATTGAAATTTTCATTCGCCGTGGCAAACGGTTATTAGGTATGACCGAACCGGGTAAAGCCCTGTTGGTGATTGCCGAACGTATCCTGAACGAGGCCAGCAACGTTCGTCGTCTGGCCGATCTCTTTACCAATGACACCAGCGGCGTCTTGACGATAGCGACGACCCACACTCAGGCTCGCTACAGCCTGCCGGTGGTGATTAAGGCCTTCCGCGCTTTATTCCCCGAAGTTCGCCTTGAGCTTATTCAGGGGACGCCGCAGGAAATTGAATCGTTGCTGCACAGCGGCGCGGCGGATATTGGCATCGCCAGTGAACGCCTGAGTACTGACCCGCTGGTGGTTGCTTACCCCTGGTTCCGCTGGTACCACAGCCTTCTGGTCCCGCAGGGACATCCGCTCATTCATACCAGCCCGCTGACGCTCGATGACATCAGCCGCTGGCCGCTTATCACCTATCGTCAGGGTATAACGGGGCGTTCACGTATTGATGAGGCGTTTGCCCGCAGAGGCCTGACGGCTGACGTGGTGCTGAGTGCTCAGGATTCCGACGTGGTGAAAACTTACGTTGAACTTGGATTAGGCATCGGGCTGGTTGCTGACCAGGCGAGCGGTGAAGAAGGGAGCCTGGTGCGCCTGGATACCCGCCATTTGTTTGATGCCAACACCGTGTGGCTGGGCATCCGACGCGGGCAGTTACAGCGTAATTACGTCTGGCGTTTTATTGAATTGTGTAATCCGGAGCTGTCGGTTGAGGAGATTAAACGCCTGGCCCTGGAACCAGAAGAACCCGCCATTGATTATCAGATCTGACATGCCCCTGACATATTTGTGGTATTTCTGGGTTTGTTAAGAAAATATTAAATAATTAATTAAAGCAGCGCGCGGTGAATTTATATTTGCCGCGCGCTTGCTGTATTTAAAAAAGTAGTGTGGGAAAAATTTTACTTGTCAGAAATATGATACAAAAATGTTCTTTATCGCAAATCATCGATCAATTGCGATTCAATTAATAGCTCTCAGCTATCTATGTGGCCTGACCATACGAAAAAAACGATCAAATTCATAAAGTTAATCAGAATATATCCGATAAGCCTGTACGAGGTGCTTCCATCCCTTTGTGCTATTTATCTTCTGCTGTTTCGACCGCAGGGGCTTTTGCGCATTCATAAAAATATGCTTCCCAAGGGAGAAAAAATGTCACTACATGATGTAAAAATTCGCAGCAAATTAACGCTGACGATCGCTATTTTTATTGTGCTGATGGTATTCAGTTCGGGGCTTTCTTTACTCAGCCTCAGCAGGGCAAATACCGGCATTCAGACGATTATTAACAGTGATTACCCGACGACCGTTAAAGCCAACGACCTGATTGATAGTTTCCAGGAGTTTGTGAATACGCAGCAGCTGATGCTGCTGGACGAAGCGGGCGTCTTTCGTCAGAAGTCAGAAAAGCACCTGGCCGAAATTAGCGCGCACATTACCGCGTTGCTGGCCGATTTGAACAAATCCAGCACCGACGCGGCTTCACAAAAAACATTGCAGGAGCTGGCTGGCATCCGTAAAGAGTATCTGGACTCGCGGTTTCGTATTTTACAGGCGGTGCAGCAGAACAACCGGGCCGGCGCGCTGCAGGAAATGATGGCAACAACCATTCAGATTCAGGAGAAATATAAAGATAAGGTTCAGGAGCTTATCGTTATCCAGAATCAGAAAATGGCAGCAGCCGGGCTGCAGGTGGATAAAGATTATCGCTACAACCGTCTGGTCACTATTTTGCTAACGCTGCTTAGCATCGGACTGGGAACGGTCATTGGCATGTTTATCGTCCGCTCTATAACCCGCCCGCTGCTCCAGGCCGTTGAGTTTGCCGAAGCGATCGCGGAAGGTGACCTTACGGGCAGCATCACGGTGACCCACAAAGATGAAACAGGCGAACTGCTGCAGGCGCTGATGAGCATGAAAGTTCGGCTGCAAGAGATTGTCCATCAGGTTCAGCAAGGTTCGGAAACGATTTCCTCCGCCGCCGCGCAAATTGTGGCCGGTAACCAGGATCTGGCGGCACGCACCGAGGAACAGGCAAGCTCCGTAGAAGAGACGGCGGCCTCTATGGAGCAGATCACATCGACGGTGAAAAATACGTTCGACCACACTAATGAGGCAACCAAACTCTCGTCCGAAGCCGCATCGGTGGTGAAAAACAACGGTCAGATGATGTCTCAGGTCACCAGCAAAATGCGCGTGATTAACGACACCTCTAACCGTATGTCGGACATCATTAATCTTATCGACTCCATTGCCTTCCAGACAAACATTCTGGCGCTGAACGCGGCGGTGGAAGCGGCACGCGCGGGGGAACACGGCCGTGGTTTTGCGGTTGTGGCCGGTGAAGTTCGCCAGCTGGCGCAAAAAAGCGCCTCGTCCGCGAGTGAGATTAGAAGCCTGATTGAAAATTCGACCACCCAGACCCGGGAAGGTATGGGGCTGGTTGAGAAAGCAAATACGCAGATTGCGGGAATGATCGGCAACGTGCAGGAAATGAATACAATCCTTGGCGAAATCAAGCAGGCGAGTCAGGAGCAAACCGACGGTATTTCGCAGATCAATAGCGCTATCGGCATGATTGACTCAACCACTCAGCAAAACTCCGCGCTGGTGGAAGAGTCGGTAGCCGCGGCGGCATCGCTCAATGACCAGGCGAAGCAGCTGCGTGACCTGGTGCGTGTCTTCCGGCTGCAATAATTTTTGTACACCCTTTTAAAGCCAGCATCTGCTGGCTTTTTTCATATTTACTGTCTGGTTTTTTGCTTCCGACATGACAATGCAAATTATTATTGTTATGTTATAACATAACAATAATCATTAAGGAGTCGCAATGTCATCGTTAACACAGGCCAATAAAGGGGCGAAAAAGCTGCCCGTTACCGTGCTGTCCGGGTTTCTGGGCGCGGGGAAAACCACGCTGCTGAACCATATTTTAAACAACCGGGAAGGGCGCAGGGTCGCGGTGATCGTCAACGATATGTCCGAGGTGAATATCGATGCGGCGTTGGTGCGTGAGGGTGGTTCAAGCCTGACGCGGACCGATGAGAAACTGGTTGAGATGAGCAACGGCTGTATTTGCTGCACGTTACGCGAAGACCTGCTGGTGGAAATTAGCCAGCTTGCCCGGGATGGGCGTTTTGATAACCTGGTGATTGAATCGACCGGGATCTCCGAACCTCTGCCGGTCGCGGAGACGTTTACCTTTGTGGACGACAAGGGCGAAAGCCTGTCTGATATCGCTCTGCTCGACACCATGGTCACCGTGGTGGATGGCTTTAATTTTCTGCGCGACTACGAATCCTACGAGAGCATTCAGTCACGCGGGGAATCGATGGGGGAAGAGGACGAGCGGACTGTGGTCGATCTGCTGATTGACCAGATTGAATTCTGTGATGTGCTGATCCTGAATAAAACGGACCTGATTAGTGATGACGAGAAACGCCGGCTGATGTCTGTTTTACACTCTCTTAATCCGCGGGCAAAAATCATTACCTCAGCGTTTGGTCAGGTAAGCCTTGACCAGGTTTTGAATACCGGGCTGTTCGACTTTGACGCCGCCGCGCAGGCGCCGGGCTGGCTTAAAGAGCTGCGCGGGGAGCATACGCCCGAAACGGAAGAATACGGTATTCGTCATTTTGTTTTTCGCGCTCGTCGCCCCTTCCATCCGGCACGTTTCCAGAGGGTTGTCGGCAGCGGGCTAAAAGGCGTTATTCGCTCGAAGGGCTTTTTCTGGCTGGCAAGCCGCCCTCAGTACGCAGGGTCGTGGTCCCACGCGGGCGGCGTTATGCGTCAGGGGCTTGCCGGCTCGTGGTGGGCAAGTATTCCCCGTGAGCGCTGGCCGCAGGACCCGGAAAGCCTCGAGCATATTTTAAACATCTATGGACTACCTCCGTTTTGCAAGCACTGATTCTGGTTTTGGGTTGTTGCTTACATCTATCCGGCATCAGGAAAACCTGTGCCCAAATGGGTAATTCGCACACAATCGCCTCAACAACTGGACGGCCTCTTAGGCC
>NZ_DASYBS010000150.1:0-5531 GCF_036500665.1 Cedecea sp. | reverse complement strand
TAATGGAGGAAATTTTCAGTGGATACACACAGGCAATACACAAATAAACTTAGCCGTCAACAGGCAGAATATACCAAGTGAATATACCAACAGTATACCAATAGCCTAAAAACACAAGGGGCCAGCCTAAGCTAACCCCTTGATAAATCTGGCGGAAGCGCAGAGATTCGAACTCTGGAACCCTTTCGGGTCGCCGGTTTTCAAGACCGGTGCCTTCAACCGCTCGGCCACACTTCCAACGAGGCGAACTATAAACATAGCCATACTTCATGTAAAGCACGATTTTGTTCAATCGCCTGAAATTTCATCATATTTGTGTTATTTGCCTGAAACATCATCAATATGTTTACTTTCAAACCGCTTTTCTGCCCCCAGACGGGGGCAGCGTCGGCATCAATGCTTTTTGATGTACATATCCTGGGTGAGATATTTACCCAGCGTGCTTGGCGCATAGCCGCCCACGTAAGGTTTTACCAGTTGAACCTTCACATAGTGGTAGATAGGAATGGTCGGAACGTCTTTCGCAAGAATATCCTCGGCCTGCTGATAGTATTTTGCACGTTCTTCCACGCTGCCGGCCTGCGAAGCTTTGGCAATAATCTCGTCATAAGCAGGGTTGCTGTATTTTGAGCTGTTCTGGCTGTCGCCGGTACGGAAGTTGTTCAGGTAGGTAGCCGCATCATCATAGTCGGCAATCCAACCATAGCGCACCAGGTCATAGTTGCCGGTGCGTTTAGTATCCAGCATGGTTTTCCATTCCTGGTTTTGTAGCTTAGCCTCAACGCCAACGTTTTTCTTCCACATCGAACTGGCGGCAATAGCGATACGCTGGTGAGATTCAGACGTGTTGTATAGCAGGTTGAACTGCAGCGGATGCTTCTCGTTGAAGCCCGCCTCTGCCAGTAGTTTTTTCGCTTCCGCAATGCGCTTATCGTGGCTCCAGCTGCCGTAATCCGCTGGTTTAAGCTCAATACCGCCAATTTTAGGCTGACTCACAAGCCACGCGGGCTTTTGCCCCTGCCCTAATACTTTCCCGGCAATAATGTCTTTATCCAGCGCCAAATTCAGCGCCAGTCGAACACGCGGGTCATTGAACGGTGCTTTAGTGGTATTAAATTCGTAATAGTAGGTAGAGAGGTAAGGCGTGATATGGACCTGATCCGGAATGGATTTCTTCAGTGAGGCAAAGAGCGTTTCCGGCACGGTATAGGTGATGTCTATCTCACCTGCCTTATAGCGGTTAATATCTGCTGTGCCGGAAGTAACGGGCAGGTAAGTCACCTTATTAATCACCGTATGCGCGTCGTCCCAGTACTGCTTATTACGCTCGCCGACGACTTTTTCATTCACCACCCACTGCGACAACTTATACGGGCCGCTGCTCACGAAATTGACAGGCTGAGTCCATTTATCCCCGAATTTTTCTACGGCCGCTTCACTCACGGGCACCATCGACGTATGGCCCAGCATCAGCAAGAAGGCCGACGTTGGCTGATCCAGCGTCACCTGCACGGTGTTGGCATCCAGCGCCTTCACGCCCAGGCTATCAACCGGCTTCTTGCCTTCGGCAATATCATTCGCATTTTCTATGTGCATCGTGCCGGGGTAAGTGGCATAAGGGGAACCCGTTTTAGGGTCCACTAAACGCTTCCAGCTCCAGACTACGTCCTGCGCGGTAATGGGCTCACCGTTGGACCACTTGATCCCCGGGCGCAGATGGAACGTCCAGACTTTGTTGTCCTGGTTCTCCCACTTTGCGGCCAGATGCGGTTCGATGGTGCCATCATTTTTGACGCGAATCAGCCCGTCAAAGAAGTCGCCAATGATATTCCCCTCAACGTCGCTTTCCACTTTATGCGGGTCAAGCGACGCCGGTTCACTGCCGTTGTTACGCACCAGCTCCTGTTTGGCTGCAAGCTCGGTTCCCGGCGGAACGTCCGCTGCCCATGCGCTGGAAATAGCGCTGAGCAAACCCAGAGCAACCAATGATTTTGAGAATGTGTTGTTGTTTGTTTTCATGACCTACGCCTTATTGATGTTATTTAACGACGGTACGGCTAACACTCTTAGTCACCTTTCATCAATAAAGCAATATTTTTCAGCCACCTATAAGTGGGTGTTATGGCATTAATTTTGTACAATGTGATAAGCTGCACGAGGTAAAGATGGGTAAAAAGGCTTTTGTCTAATAAAGGTGGGCATTATGCTCATCACCATAAAACACCTGTAAAAGAGAGAGTTTTAGAATGGATCGCATTATTACCTCCTCGCGTGACCGTTCGTCACTGCTCAGCACTCACAAAGTGCTACGTAATACCTATTTCCTGCTGAGTTTGACGCTGGCATTTTCCGCGTTGACCGCAACGGCCAGTACCGTCTTAATGCTGCCTTCTCCGGGGCTTATTCTGACGCTGGTGGGTATGTATGGTCTGATGTTCCTGACCTACAAAACCGCTGACAAACCGGTGGGCATTCTGTCTGCGTTCGCCTTTACTGGCTTCCTGGGCTACATCTTGGGGCCAATGCTTAACGCCTATCTTTCTGCCGGTATGGGCGATGTCATTGGTATGGCGCTGGGCGGAACCGCGCTGGTGTTCTTCAGCTGCTCGGCCTATGTGCTGACCACGCGCAAAGACATGTCCTTCCTCGGCGGCATGCTGATGGCGGGCGTTGTAGTCGTGCTGATTGGTATGGTGGCTAACATCTTCCTGCAGCTCCCGGCCCTGCATCTGGCAATTAGCGCGGTGTTTATCCTGATCTCTTCCGGCGCCATTCTGTTTGAGACCAGCAACATTATTCGCGGCGGTGAAACCAACTACATCCGCGCGACCGTAAGCCTGTATGTTTCACTTTACAACATCTTCGTTAGCCTGCTGAGCATCCTTGGGTTTGCCAGCCGCGACTAACTGATACGGTCACTTCTGAAAAGAGAATGCCCTGTGCATTCTCTTTTTTTTGCCTCTACACCGGCTCTTAAGCCGACAGGGAAAATTTGCTACACTGCGCCCGATTTGACGTGAATAGTGGATAACTATGTTGACCTTCGAAGGTAAAGAAATAGAAACAGACACCGATGGCTACCTGAAAAACAGCCAGGCGTGGAGCGAGCCGCTGGCGGAAGTGATTGCCGCTGGAGAAGGAATTACCCTCGCGGTAGAACACTGGGAAGTCGTGCGCTTTGTGCGCGAGTTTTACCTGGAGTTTAATACCTCCCCGGCTATCCGTATGCTGGTTAAGGCCATGGCGAACAAGTTTGGCGAAGAGAAAGGCAACAGCCGTTATCTCTATCGCCTGTTCCCGAAAGGCCCGGCAAAACAGGCTACGAAAATCGCAGGCCTGCCAAAGCCGGTGAAGTGCATCTAGTAACGAATCCCAAAGTTGACCCATTCGCGTTCGGGTTGATGAGGTTCAGTCAAAACTTTGTCAACCCTCGCGCTACGTGGCCCTCCGGCTTTTAGCCACGCCAGCAGCTTTTCAACCTGCTCAGCCTCACCGCAAGCCACCACCTCAACGCTGCCATCATCAAGATTACGGGCGTAACCGGTTAAGCCGAGTTTTTCTCCCTCACGCTGCGTGCTGTAACGAAAGCCCACGCCCTGCACCATGCCGTGAACCCAGCACTTAACGCACTGCCGTTGTGAATCCGCCATTGTTTCTTCTCCAGTCTCAAATCTGCTCTCAGTCTAACAGGGCGCATAATTTTTTCTTACGCCGCGGCCAACGCCGTGAGGCCTTTCACGTGAATAAATTGCAATTACATGCTCTAACCCGGAAAATGGCGCTCATTTCTTAGCGAAGCAGCAAATAAATTATGAGCGTACGTTTAGTGTTAGCCAAAGGGCGTGAGAAGTCGTTATTGCGCCGTCATCCATGGGTGTTCTCCGGCGCGGTTGCGCGTCTGGAAGGCAAGGCCAATCTCGGTGAAACGGTCGATGTGGTGGACAGCCAGGGCAAATGGCTTGCCCGTGCCGCCTTCTCCCCTGAGTCGCAAATCCGCGCCCGCGTCTGGACCTTCAATCAGGATGAGAGCATCGATATCGCCTTCTTCACCCGTCGCCTCCAGCAGGCGCAGCAGTGGCGAGACTGGCTGGCTAAGCGTGACGGGCTGGACAGCTATCGCCTGATTGCCGGTGAGTCTGATGGTCTGCCAGGCGTGACCATCGACCGTTTCGGTAACTTCCTGGTGCTGCAACTGCTGTCTGCAGGCGCAGAATATCAACGTCCGGCGCTGGTTGCCGCCCTGCAATCGCTCTATCCGGAGTGCTCCATTTACGACCGCTCTGACGTGACCGTGCGTAAGAAAGAAGGCATGGCTTTGACTCAGGGGCCGGTGAGCGGTGAGCAGCCACCCGCCCTGCTGCCAATTGAAGAGCACGGCATGAAGCTGCTGGTGGATATTCAGGGCGGGCATAAAACCGGCTATTACCTCGATCAGCGCGACAGCCGTTTCGCCACTCGCCGCTACGTTGATAATAAGCGTGTACTGAACTGCTTCTCTTACACCGGTGGTTTTGCCGTCTCCGCACTGATGGGCAACTGTAGCCAGGTGGTGAGCGTTGATACCTCTCAGGATGCACTGGATATTGCCAAACAAAACGTTGAGCTAAATAAGCTTGACCTAAGCAAAGCAGAATTCCTGCGTGACGATGTCTTTAAGCTGCTGCGTAAATACCGCGATCGGGGCGAGAAGTTCGACGTCATCGTAATGGATCCGCCTAAATTTGTTGAAAACAAAAACCAGCTGGCGGGCGCCTGCCGTGGTTACAAAGACATCAACATGCTAGCCATTCAGCTCCTGAATCCTGGCGGCATTCTGATGACCTTCTCCTGCTCGGGGCTGATGACCACAGATTTATTCCAGAAAATCATCGCCGACGCCGCCGTAGATGCCGGGCGTGATGTACAATTTATAGAGCAGTTCCGTCAGTCGGCCGATCACCCGGTGATCGCAACCTACCCGGAAGGGCTGTATCTGAAAGGGTTTGCCTGTCGAGTCATGTAGCTTGAAAAGTGGAGAATTGCCCGCATATCACTATGCAGAGTAATGTTCCCGGGAGGTGACTATGATTGCCAGCAAATTCGGTATTGGCCAGCAGGTTCGCCATTCTTTACTGGGCTATCTGGGCGTAGTGGTTGACATTGACCCTGAGTATTCGCTTGATGAGCCACAGGAAGATGAACTGGCCGACAATAACGCACTTCGCGCCGCTCCCTGGTACCACGTTGTGATGGAAGATGATGATGGCCAGGCGATTCATACCTATCTCGCCGAAGCTCAGCTTAGTTCTGAAGATGACGACGAGCACCCTGAACAGCCGTCAATGGACGAACTGGCTGCCTCGATACGCCAACAGCTTCAGGCACCACGCCTGCGTAACTGACAAAAACCCACCGGATGGCGCAATGCCGATCAGTTAAGGATCGGTTGACCGATCCTTAAACTGCTGCACTATAACGGCTTCCACAACAGGGAGCCGTTTTCTTATGCCGCTTCTTAATGACCTGCTCGATTTTAGCGACCATCCCCTTTT
>NZ_DASYBS010000149.1:0-45102 GCF_036500665.1 Cedecea sp. | reverse complement strand
TTTACCGCGCGGGATAACAACATCAATACCCGTGCCACATGGGACTGGGCAAATGGTCAGCTTGCCGCGCGGGATGACAATATTAACACCCGCTCGACATGGCAATGGGTGAATCAGCGTATAGATGAAGTGCAGAGCTGGACGTCGCAGAACTTTGTTTCCAGCGTGCAGCTGGGCGCGGTGATTTCCACCTGGTGGCCCGCAGCGGGCGGTGACGCGCCAGCGGGGTATGTATTAACAGGCGGCGACTTTAACGACAATCAGTCTTATGTTCGCTACAAACCCGTTCAGTTCTGGACGCGTGGTGGGTGGGTTAATGCCCAGGGGTAAACATGCAAAATATTAAAAATTTCAGGGTTAAACAGCCAACAGAGCGTGATATTGAAAAGTACGGCGATGCCGCTGCCGGTATACGTTTTTTCGAGTCAGAAGACGGACAGGACTGGTATGAGTGCCAGTCGCTTTTTGCGGATAACACGATAAAAATCATGTACGACAGCGAGAATATTATTCGCTCCGTCATTGATAAGCCTGTGCCGGAACGCGGCGACATTTATGCCATATCGTTGTTTTCCCCTGAGGGGATGAGCGTTACGGAAATCGAGGGGAAATTGCCGGAGGGCTTCAGCATCAGGCGCGGTGAGTGGGCATTTGACGGTAAAAAAGTTGTTCCCCGCAAACTGAGTGCGGATGAGTTAAAAGGGCAGGCGCAGAAAACCAAATCAGGACTTCTCAGTGAGGCGACCGACGCTATAGCACCGCTGCAGGATGCGGCCGATATTGAGATTGCCACTGACGAAGAGTTACAGAAGCTCAAGGCCTGGAAAACTTATCGCGTCATACTGAATCGCCTTGATGTGAGTGCCGCGCCAGATATTACCTGGCCGGAACTTCCTGCCTGATAAAAGCGCTCCCGGCCGGGGGCGTTTTTCTTTTCCCGGTTGTGCCACCGACAGCAAAACCCCGACCGCTCGCGCCCTGCTGCCCCACGGCAGAAAATATCACTCACCCAAACACCACGGAGTAAACCGGATGAGTGACTCTCACCACGGCGTCCAGGTCGTCGAAGTTAATGACGGCACGCGCGTTATTTCCACCGTTTCAACGGCCATCACTGGCATGGTCTGCACCGCCAGTGATGCAGACGAAAAAACCTTCCCGCTCAATGAGCCGGTGCTGATTACCCGGGTGCAGGACGCCATTGCCAGAGCCGGTAAAAAAGGTACCCTGGCCGCTTCCCTGCAGGCTATCGCCGACCAGGCCAGCCCGGTTACCGTTGTTGTGCGCGTTGCCGAGGGAACGGGCGACGATGAAGAGGCGGCACAGGCCGAAACAATCTCGAACATCATTGGCTCCACAGATGAGAACGGCAACTACACCGGGCTGAAAGCGCTGCTGACCGCTGAGGCTGTGACCGGCGTTAAACCGCGCATTCTCGGCGTGCCGGGGCTCGATACAAAAGAGGTGGCTTTAGAACTCGGGGCAATTTGCAGGAAGCTCCGCGCATTCGGCTACATCAGCGCCCGGGGATGCAAAACAGTGTCTGATGCCATTAAGTACCGCGAGAACTTCAACCAGCGTGAATTAATGCTTATCTGGCCTGACTTTATCGCCTGGGATGCTGTCACCGGTACCAGCGTCACGGCTTACGCCACCGCCCGCGCAATGGGGCTGCGTGCTTACATCGACCAGACCGTCGGCTGGCATAAAACCCTGTCAAACGTTGGCGTCCAGGGGGTGACCGGCATCAGTGCATCCGTATTCTGGGATTTGCAGGAGTCCGGCACCGACGCTGACCTGCTGAACGCTGCCGGGGTAACCACACTGATCCGCAAGGACGGTTTCCGGTTCTGGGGTAACCGCTGCTGCTCTGACGACCCTCTATTCCTTTTCGAAAACTACACCCGCACCGCGCAGGTTATCGCCGACACGATGGCCGGGGGGCATATGTGGGCGGTTGATAAACCGGTCACGCCGGTCTTAATCAGGGACATTATCGAGGGTATCAACGCCAGATTCCGCGAGATGGCGACCGCCGGTTATATCGTCGGCGCTAGCTGCTGGTTTGACGAAAGCGCCAATGACAAAGAGAGCCTGAAGGCCGGAAAACTCATTCTGGATTATGACTATACGCCGGTACCGCCTCTCGAAAACCTAACCCTGCGCCAGCGTATTACCGACAAGTACCTCGCGAACCTGGTCTCAGCGGTCAACAGTTAAGGAGCCTGAATAAATGGCAATGCCACGCACCCTGAAATTGATGAATGTATTCATCAATGGCTTTAGCTATCTCGGCGTTATGAGCTCACTGACGCTGCCGAAACTGACCCGCAAACTGGAGATGTATCGCGGCGGCGGGATGAACGGCGCAGCCCCGATAGATTTTGGTCTGGACGATGACGCGCTTTCAATGGAGCTGGGCCTCGGCGGCTTCCCGGATGAGGCGCTCTGGTCGCTGTATGGGGCCGTGGGTAGCGGTGAGCTGCTGCGCTATGCAGGCTCATATCAGCGCGACGACACCGGCGAAACCGTGCCGGTTGAGGTGGTGACCCGTTTCAAAATGAAGGAAATCGACACCGGCGAAAACAAACAGGGTGAGAAAACCGAGAGCAAGCTGTCGGTTATCTGCACCTATTACAAACTCACCATCAACGGGAAAGCGCTCGTTGAAATCGACGTGCTGAACGGTACTGAAAAAGTAAACGGCGTCGACAGACTGGAACAACACCGCCGTAATATCGGCCTGATTTAACCCCAACACCGGTGGGTAACCCTCGCCGGTTATTACCCAAATTTTGACGACAGAGAGCAAAGACCATGAGCAAAGTAAAAGCCGCCGCCGAAGTAAAAAACACCGACAGCATTGTCACCCTGGAAAATCCGATTAAACGCGGTGAGCAGGTAATCGAGTCCATCACCCTGATTAAACCCAATACCGGGATGCTGCGCGGCGTATCGCTGGCTGACGTGGCAAACTCTGATGTGAATGCCCTGATTAAAGTGTTGCCGCGCATGACTTACCCAAATCTTACCGAGCAGGAAGTCGCGGCGCTTGAGCTGCCGGATATTCTGGCACTGGCCGGTAAGGTGGTTGGTTTTTTGGCACCGAATGCGGTGGCTTAACATTCCCTGAAAATTTCTCGGTCGACGATCTTATCGCGGATATCGCGGTGATTTTTCACTGGCCGCCATCCGAGCTTTATCCGATGAGCGTGACCGAGCTCCTTTTGTGGCGCGATAAAGCGCTCCAGCGAAGCGGAAACACGAATGAGTAATAACGTTAAGTTACAGGTGTTACTCAAGGCTGTTGACCTGGCGACCCGCCCGTTTAAATCCATCCAGACAGCAAGCAAATCGCTGTCTGGTGATATCCGGGATTCACAAAAATCCTTACGTGAGCTGAACGGGCAGGCCTCAAAAATTGAGGGGTTCCGTAAGGCCAGCAAGCAGCTTGCGGTCACCGGTCAGGCTTTGAAGCAGGCAAAACAGGAAGCCACTGCGCTGGCTGTCCAGTTTAACAATACCGAACAACCCACACGAGCGCAGGCACGTGCGATGGAGATCGCACAAAAGAATGCAGCAGACCTCAAGCTTAAATACAACGGCCTCCGGCAATCCGTCCAGCGCCAGCGGCAGGAGCTCGCGCAGGCCGGTATAAATACCCGCACCCTCGCGAGCGATGAGCGCCGCCTGAAAAACTCCCTCAGCGAGACAACCACGCAGCTTAACCGCCAGCGTGAAGCACTGGCGTGGGTCAGCGCGCAGCAGGCCAGACTCAACGCCGTGAAACAGCGCTATCAATCCGGCAAGGAGCTCGCTGGAAGTGCGGCCGCCGTGGGTGCTGCCGGGGTCGGTATCGCCACGGCGGGAACGATGGCCGGTGTGAAGCTGCTGATGCCAGGCTATGACTTTGCACAGAAAAACTCTGAGCTGCAGGCCGTACTCGGGGTGGATAAACAATCCCCGGAAATGCAGGCGCTACGCAAACAGGCGCGCCAGCTCGGGGACAACACCGCCGCCTCTGCCGACGATGCGGCTGGAGCCCAAATTGTTATCGCTAAAGCGGGTGGTGATGCTGCCGCCATCCAGGCTGCAACGCCGGTTACGCTTAATATGGCGCTGGCTAACCGTCGCTCGATGGAAGAAAACGCGCAACTGCTGTTAGGTACAAAGGCGGCTTTCCAGCTTTCAAACGGGGATGTAAGCCATATTGGCGACATTCTGTCGGCGACAATGAACAAGTCGGCGGCAGATTTTCAGGGTCTCAGTGATGCCCTGACATACCTGGGCCCGGTAGCAAGAACGGCGGGAGTAAGCCTTGAGCAGGCGGCCGCAATGGCGGGGGTTCTGCACGATAACAACGTCAAAGGCTCGATGGCCGGTACGGGGAGTAGTGCCGTAGTTACCAGACTGCAGGCACCAACAGGCAAGGCATGGACTGCGCTTAAAGAGCTGGGAGTAAAAACATCAGACAGCAAAGGCAACATGCGTCCGATTTTTACGATCCTCAAAGAAATTCAGGCCAGCTTCAACAAAAACAAATTAGGAAACGCGCAGCAAGGCGAGTACCTAAAAACAATATTCGGCGAGGAAGCGCTTAAATCATCAAACGTCTTACTGGCCGCCGCAGCCAGCGGCAAGCTTGACCAACTGACCGCCGCTCTAAAAGGTTCGGACGGCAAAACCGGGGAGCTGGTCAAGGTCATGCAGGATAACCTCGGGGGCGACTTTAAAGAGTTTCAGTCTGCTTATGAGGCGGTCGGCACAGACCTTTTTGACCAACAGAATGACTCTTTGCGCAGTCTGACCCAGGCGGCCACGGGCTATGTGTTAAGGCTCGATAAATGGATAACGGACAATAAAAAGCTCGCACAAACCCTCGGGCTGATTGCCGGTGGCGCGCTGGCACTGATTGGCACCATCGGGGCTATCGGTCTGGTTGCCTGGCCGGTTGTCACCGGTATCAATGCGATCATTGCGGCTGCCGGTTTGCTCGGGACAATTTTCAGCGTGGCAGGAGGGGCAATAGTCACCGCCATCGGGGCGATCACCTGGCCGATTGTCGCAGTGGTGGCGGCCATCGTCGCCGGGGCGCTGCTTATCCGCAAATTCTGGGAGCCCATCAGCGCCGTTTTCGCCGGGGTGGTTGAGGGGCTAAAAGCGGCCTTTGCGCCAGTGGGGGAAATGTTCGCTCCCCTTGTGCCGGTGTTTGACTGGCTGGGAGAGAAATTAAAGGGTATCTGGCAGTGGTTCAAAGACCTGATTGCGCCGGTGAAATCCACTCAGGAAACGCTCGATTTCTGCAAACGTGCCGGGGTGATGTTTGGTCAGGCACTGGCTGATGCCCTGATGTTACCGCTTAACGCCTTTAATAAATTGCGCAGCGGCATTGATTGGGTGCTGGAAAAGCTCGGCGTCATCAACAAGGAATCGGGCGAAATCAATAAAACGGCGGGTGAACTTGCCACCGGCGGGGCAAATGCACCTGGCGGCAGCGGGAGTTATTCGCTTGCCACCGGTGGTGCATACATTCCGGCAACCGCTGGCGGGAATCAGGCTTATCAGCCCATCAGCGCGCCGGGCGGTCGCTCGTATATCGACAACAGCCGGAGCGAGTACAACATTCACCTGCAGGGTGGGGGTATGCCGGAGCGTGACCTCGACCGACAGATGCGCGAAGCGGTGGAAAGAATCGACCGTGAAAAACGCGCTCGCCAGCGATCCAGTATGCAACACGACTGACAGGAGGAATTAACGATGATGCTCGCACTTGGCCTTTTTGTTTTTATGCGTCAGACACTGCCGTATCAGTCGATGCAGTATGATATTAGCTGGCGATGGCCGTCAAACAGCCGCGTAGGTGAGCGCCCGGCGTTTCAGTTCCTCGGCGTGGAGGAGGAAAAAATCACGCTGAGTGGAACGCTTTACCCGGAAATTACCGGCGGCAGAGTCTCGCTACAGGCATTAAAGCTCATGGCTGATGAGGGGAAAGCCTGGTCACTGATTGAGGGGACCGGCACGATTTACGGGATGTTTGTCGTTAACTCGGTGCGTCAGACTAATGCGGAGTTTTTCAGCGACGGCACGGCCAGAAAAATAGATTTTACGCTTGAGCTTACGCGGGTGAATGAATCGCTCGCGAATATGTTCGGGGATATTGGCAAGCAGGCCGAGAGCCTGGTCGGTAAAGCGCGCGATATGGCCGGGGATGTGGCTTCAAAGCCGGGTAACACTGCAGGGGGATTATTCTGATGCTGGATACAATGCTATCTGACGCAGGGGCCACCGCGACACCGGCGTTTTTGCTCAGGCTGGAAAACAAAGACATTACGCAGAACATCAGCGACCGGCTTATCAGTCTGAGCATGACCGACAACCGCGGATTTGAGGCCGACCAGCTCGACATTGAGCTCGACGACAGCGACGGCCTGATTGAGCTCCCGCTGCGTGGTGCTGTGCTGACATTATTCCTCGGATGGAAGGGCCAGCCGCTTATCGGTAAGGGGCAGTTTACGGTCGATGAAATTGAGCACCGGGGGGCGCCGGATGAAGTCACTATCCGGGCACGGAGTGCAGATTTTCGCGGGACGCTGAACTCGCGCCGGGAAGCCTCTTATCACGATACAACCCTGGGGGAAATTGTGGCGACCATTGCCGGGCGTAACAAGCTGGAGCCAGCGGTCGCCGACGTGCTGAAAGGGATTAACATTCCGCACATCGACCAGGCGCAGGAATCCGACGCCAGATTCCTTACCCGCCTTGCTGAGCGGAACGGTGCCGAGGTATCGGTGAAGGCCGGTCGTCTGATGATGCTTAAGGCCGGAAAGGGTGTGACAGCCAGCGGCAAACCGGTCCCGGCAATCATCCTCGAGCGCAGCTCTGGCGACCGTCACAGTTTTGCCATTGCTGACCGGGGTGCATATACCGGCGTGACGGCTAAATGGTTGCACACCAAAGACCCGAAGCCGGAGAAGCAAAAGCAGCAGGTGAAGGTAAAGCGAAAACCCAAAGAGCGGCATTTACGCGCGCTGGAGCACCCGAAAGCGACGCCGGTGAGTAAGGCAAAGAAGGTCAGGGAGCAAGAAGCCCGCGAAGGGGAATACATGACCGGCACGGAGGATAATGTTTTTGCTCTGACAACGGTCTATGCGACAAAAGCGCAGGCTATGCGCGCCGCCCAGGCGAAATGGGACAAGCTGCAAAGAGGTGTTGCGGAGTTTTCTGTTTCGCTGGCGCTGGGGCGTGCTGATATCTACCCGGAAACCCCGGCGCGTGTATCGGGTTTTAAGCGCGTCATAGACGAGCAGGACTGGACAATAACAAAGGTTACCCACTCGCTAACCAATAGCGGCTACACGACGGGCTTAGAGCTTGAGGTGAGGTTAAGAGATGTTGATTACGAAGTGGAAGGTGAAGTTCAAAAAGGCAAACAATAACTTGCAAATGCAAGATGCAGAGTTATCATTCCCAACATATCAGCGCAAGGGGGAATACAACAAATGATGCACTGCCCATTATGCCTAAACTCAGCACACGCTAGATCCAGCCGTTATTTGAGCCGCGAGACAAAAGAAAGATATCACCAATGCCAAAACCTTAACTGTGGATGCACATTCGTTACTCATGAATCACTTGCAAGATACATTGTTAAGCCTGGTGAAGTTAACCCAGCCCCACCCCACCCAACCAGAACCGGCCAACAAATACTGTGGATGTGAGAAAAGACCTGCGAAAGCAGGTTTTTTATATCTATAGATATGGGCGATGGTGGACAAAAAGGTAATCTGTGTGGGCATTATGTGGACACGAAAAATTAAAAAGGGGCCGGATAATTTCCAACCCCTTGTTTCACTTTAATTTTCTGGATGTCGCCTGAACAAATACTATTTAAGACGCTCTTTGATACGAGCAGACTTACCGGTACGCTCACGCAGGTAGTACAGTTTAGCTTTACGAACGGCACCACGACGTTTAACAGTAATGCTGTCGATTACTGGGGAGTGAGTCTGGAATACACGCTCAACACCTTCGCCGTTGGAAATTTTACGAACAGTGAATGCAGAGTGCAGACCGCGGTTACGGATAGCGATAACCACGCCCTCAAATGCCTGCAGACGTTTTTTAGAACCTTCAACGACCCATACTTTCACTTCCACGGAGTCGCCCGGACGGAAGGAAGGTACATCCTGTTTCATCTGTTCTTGTTCAAGTTGCTTAATAATATTGCTCATAATTTAATCTCTTATCCTGGGTAAACTGATATATCCCCGTCATATTTGAAGCTGCATCTGCGCTGGCTGCTCTCCTTCACCCGAATCACTTACCAAAGTAAGCTCATCGGGATTCACTCGCTTGCCATCTTGCTGCAACGCCAACTATTTAGGGGCTTTGGGAAGGATTAACCTTGCCCATCATGTTTATGTTGCTGTTGCGTATGTTCTTTTTTGAACTCCGCCAGCAACCTTGCTTGCTCTTCAGTCAGAGCCAGGTTTTCCAAAAGTTCAGGTCTTCTAAGCCAGGTTCGGCCCAGCGACTGTTTCAGGCGCCAACGGCGAATCTCCGCATGGTTCCCCGACAGTAATACCGCCGGTACTTCCATGCCATCCAACACTTCAGGACGGGTATAGTGAGGGCAATCCAGCAACCCCTCAGCAAACGAATCTTCGGTTGCCGAAGCTTCATGTCCCAGCACGCCCGGAATAAACCGGGAGACTGAGTCAATCAGCGTCATCGCTGGCAGCTCACCGCCGCTGAGAACGTAATCGCCGATTGACCATTCTTCGTCAATTTCGGTTTGGATCACGCGCTCATCGATCCCTTCGTAACGGCCGCAAACCAGAATTAACTTCTCGTTCGTTGCCAGTTCACTGACGCCCGCTTGATCAAGCTTGCGCCCCTGAGGTGAAAGATAGATAACCTTAGCACCTTCCCCTGCCGCCGCTTTCGCTGCGTGGATGGCTTCCCGTAAAGGATTCACCATCATCAGCATTCCCGGTCCGCCGCCGTAAGGACGATCGTCCACGGTACGGTGCCGGTCATAGGTGAAGTCACGCGGACTCCAGCTTTGAATGCTTAGCAGGCCATTTTTTACTGCCCGGCCAGTTACCCCGTAATCGGTAATTGCGCGGAACATCTCAGGAAACAGGCTAACGACACCAATAAACACAAGCCAATCCCCACTATGCTAGCGACTACCGTATGATTTCGGAGTTTTAAAAACCAGGATCCCAATCTACTTCAATGGTTTGAGTAGCGAGATCGACTTTCTTGATAACCTGCCCATCGAGGAACGGAACCAGCCGCTCCTTGATGCCAAATGCATCCTTCAGGTTTGCCTTGATGACGAGAACGTCATTCGAGCCGGTTTCCATCATATCGATGACTTTACCGAGCTGGTACCCCTGAGTGGTCACTACCTGGCAGCCCATAAGGTCTTTCCAGTAATAGTCACCTGCGTCAAGAGCCGGCAGTTGCGTTGAATCCACGACAATTTCGCAATTGGTCAGAAGATTCGCGGCATCCCGATCGTCAACGCCTTGCAGCTTGATGACCAGATCCTGATTGTGGTGCTTCCAGCTTTCCAGCTGTACTTGCTGCCACTGACCGCCGCGCTGGATAAACCAGGGCTGGTAGTCAAAAATGCTTTCGGCGTCTTCGGTGGAGGAAAACACTCTGAGCCAACCACGAATACCGTAGGAGGAGCCCATCTTGCCCAACACAATTGGGTTAACAGGAGCCTGTGCGGCGAGTTGCTTGCTCATCATGACCACCGTGACAGATTAAGCTGCTTTCTTAGCTTCTTTGATCAGCGTAGCAACGCGATCAGAAACGGTTGCGCCCTGGCCAACCCAATGCGCTACGCGATCCAGATCCAGGCGAACGCCTTCTTCTTTCTCGTTAGCGATAGGGTTGAAGAAACCAACGCGCTCAATGAAGCGACCGTTACGTGCATTACGGCTATCAGTAACGACAACCTGGTAGAACGGACGCTTTTTAGCGCCGTGACGTGCTAAACGAATAGTTACCATAACATCCTCTTTAGTGAATAAAACGCCGGGCCCCATCGAGGGATGGAGCCCGGTGTCATATTAAAAGCCCGAAAATTTTACTGATTTCTGGGGAAAATGCAATCAGCAGTTAATCACTCTGCTATAAAAGGCCGTTGGCGTTGCAGCCAGTTTTGTGTCGGCGTACGCGCAGTCACCGGAGCGTACACGCAGTACGTGAGGATGACGAGCACACCCCGGCGCAAAAATGGCAAATAAGCCAGGCCTCTAAAAATTAGCGGCCAGGGAAGCCAGGCGGCATCATGCCCTTCATGCCACGCATCATTTTGGCCATTCCGCCTTTCTTCATTTTCTTCATCATGCGCTGCATGTCGTCAAACTGCTTCAGCAAGCGGTTAACGTCCTGCACCTGCATGCCGGAACCCTGCGCGATACGGCGCTTCCGGGAACCTTTAATGATCTCCGGCTGCGCGCGTTCTTTCAGCGTCATCGAGCTGATAATCGCCTCCATGCGCACCAGCACCTTGTCGTCCATCTGGGATTTGACGTTGTCCGGCAGCTGGCCCATGCCCGGCAGCTTGCTCATCATGCTCGCCATACCGCCCATGTTCTTCATCTGCTTAAGCTGCTCGAGGAAGTCAGTAAGGTCGAAGCCATCGCCTTTTTTCAGCTTGCTGGCAAGTTTCTCAGCCTGCGCACGGTCAACCTTGCTTTCAATATCTTCAATCAGCGACAGCACGTCGCCCATGCCGAGGATACGGGAAGCGATACGGTCCGGGTGGAACGGCTCCAGCGCTTCGGTTTTCTCGCCAACGCCGAGGAACTTGATTGGTTTGCCGGTGATATGGCGAATCGACAGCGCCGCACCGCCGCGGGCATCACCGTCCACTTTCGTCAGCACTACGCCGGTCAGCGGCAGCGCTTCGTTGAACGCCTTCGCGGTATTTGCCGCATCCTGACCGGTCATTGCATCGACCACAAACAGCGTTTCTACCGGTTTAATCGCGGCATGAACCTGTTTGATTTCGTCCATCATCGCTTCATCAACGTGCAGACGGCCGGCGGTATCCACCAGCAGCACGTCGTAGAACTTCAGCTTCGCTTCCTTCAGCGCGGCGTTAACGATGTCGACAGGTTTTTGCTGCGCGTCGGACGGGAAGAAATCCACCTCAACCTGCTGGGCCAGGGTTTCCAGCTGTTTAATCGCCGCAGGGCGATAAACGTCCGCCGACACCACTAACACTTTTTTCTTCTGCTTTTCGCGCAGGAACTTACCTAACTTACCGACGCTGGTCGTTTTACCGGCACCCTGCAGGCCCGCCATCAGCACAACGGCCGGCGGCTGTGCCGCAAGGTTAAGGCTGCTGTTCTCTTCGCCCATCGCAGAAACCAGTTCAGCGCGAACGATTTTGACGAACTCCTGGCCCGGCGTCAGGCTTTTGTTAACTTCATGACCAACCGCTTTTTCTTTTACGCGGTTGATAAAATCACGCACCACCGGTAGCGCAACGTCCGCTTCCAGCAGCGCCATGCGCACTTCGCGCAGCGTCTCTTTAACGTTTTCTTCGGTTAGCCGCCCACGGCCGCTAATATTGCGCAGGGTACGCGACAGACGGTCTGTTAAATTATCAAACATGGTATTTTGCCTAACGTGGTAACTGGGGCCGCAGCTCGCGACACAAAACTGAATTTGGCGGATTATATCATGAAGCCGCCTCGGGTGTGATCCAACGGTTGGAGCAGGCGACAGGTAACGTTATACTGACTTTTTCGTTCTCTGGCCAATTTGACCGACACCTTAATATGCCCGTTTTCGCCATTCTTGCGCTTGTAGCCTACTCCGTCAGCCTCGCGCTGATCATTCCCGGTCTTCTGCGGAAGAACAGCGGATGGCGTCGCTTTGCCATTTTGTCCGCAGCCATTGCGCTGGTTAGCCATGCGCTGGCGCTGGAAGCCAGATTCTTCACCGTTGACGGTGGGCAAAATCTTAGCTTGCTGAACGTGGGTTCCCTCGTCAGCCTGATGATTTGTACGGTGATGACAATTGTCGCCTCCCGCAATCGCGGCTGGCTACTGTTGCCTATAGTTTACGCCTTCGCGCTGATAAATCTGGCACTGGCGACCTTTATGCCCAACGAATTTATCACCCATCTCGAAGCAACGCCGGGAATGATGGTGCATATCGGTCTGTCGCTCTTCTCCTATGCGACGCTGATTATCGCCGCGCTCTACGCTTTACAGCTGGCGTGGATTGACTACCAGCTGAAGAACAAAAAGCTGGCGTTCAGTGCAGAAATGCCGCCGCTGATGGTGATTGAACGTAAGATGTTTCATATCACTCAGGTCGGCGTTGTGCTCCTGACGCTGACGCTATGCACTGGCCTGTTCTACATGAAAAATCTCTTCAGCATGGAGAACGTCGATAAAGCCGTCCTGTCGATTCTCGCGTGGTTTGTTTACGTCATTTTGCTGTGGGGGCACTATCATGAAGGATGGCGCGGTCGCCGCGTTGTCTGGTTTAACGTTGCCGGGGCGGGTATTTTAACCCTCGCCTATTTCGGCAGCCGTGTCCTGCAACAGTTCGTTAGCTAACCTCTTCTCTTTAAAGGAAACTGCTTTTGGAACACATCTCAACCACCACGCTGATCGTTACCCTGATCATCATGGTGGTGGTGTCCGCGTACTTCTCCGGTTCGGAAACTGGCATGATGACGCTAAACCGCTACCGCCTGCGCCACATGGCCAAACAGGGTAATCGGGCAGCGAAGCGTGTCGAAAAACTGCTGCGTAAGCCGGATCGCCTCATTAGTCTGGTGCTTATCGGTAACAACCTGGTCAATATTCTGGCTTCCGCCCTGGCAACCATCGTCGGTATCCGCCTATACGGCAACGCAGGCGTGGCGATTGCCACCGGCGTGCTGACCTTCGTGGTGTTGGTGTTTGCCGAGGTTCTGCCAAAAACCATCGCAGCGCTCTATCCGGAAAAAGTAGCGTATCCGAGCAGCCTGCTGCTTGGCCCGCTGCAGTTCCTGATGATGCCGTTAGTCTGGCTACTGAATACCATTACCCGCCTGCTGATGCGCATGGTCGGCATTAAGGTCGATAACATCATCAGTACAGCGCTAAGCAAAGATGAACTACGCACCATCGTGCATGAATCTCGCTCGCAAATGTCGCGGCGCAATCAGGATATGCTGCTCTCGGTGCTGGATCTGGAAAAGGTCAACGTCGACGACATTATGGTGCCGCGTAACGAAATCGTCGGCATCAATATTAATGACGACTGGAAATCTATTGTCCGCCAGCTCACCCATTCTCCGCACGGGCGCATTGTGCTTTATCGCGATAGCCTGGATGACGCCATCGGCATGCTGCGCGTACGTGAAGCCTACCGCCTTATGACCGAGAAGAAAGAGTTCACCAAAGAGGTGATGTTGCGCTCCGCCGACGAGATTTACTTCGTGCCAGAAGGCACGCCGCTCAGCGTGCAGTTGGTGAAGTTTCAGCGAAACAAAAAGAAAGTCGGCCTGGTGGTGGATGAATACGGAGATATTCAGGGGCTGGTCACGGTAGAGGATATTCTGGAGGAAATCGTTGGCGACTTTACCACGTCGATGTCCCCGACGCTGGCTGAAGAAGTCACGCCGCAAAACGACGGTTCAGTCATTATCGAAGGCAGTGCTAACGTACGTGAACTTAACAAAGCCTTTAACTGGACGCTGCCAGAGGACGATGCGCGAACCATAAACGGAATGATTCTGGAAGAGATTCAGGAGATCCCTGCTCCGGGCACTCGTCTGCGCATCGATCAGTACGATATCGATATTATCGACGTGCAGGGCAATATGATTAAGCAAGTTCGCGTCACGCCCGTGAAACCCCTGCGCCAGAGTGTGGAACAATAATTCTCGGGGTAAACTCTGAAACTGATTGTCGACTATTTTTTAAACGGTTAAAAACACATACACTTCTCTGCGTAAAGGATGATGACTGCTGCGCAGGCAAGCCTGAATTTCAGTGCCTCAGCATTTGATGCGGCTCACCGGAATTTGGGCTTTTTTATTGCCTGAGTGGGACACTATCAACAAGGAAAAGCTATGGACAGAACCCCCCCGCTTCTGCTGGCGACTTTGCTCAGCTCAGCGTTATTCAGCTCGCCACTCTTGGCATGGGAAAAAGATCGCACCTACCCTATCACGCTTCTTCACACCAACGATCATCATGGCCACTTCTGGCAAAACGAGCTGGGGGAATATGGGTTGGCTGCACAGAAAACCCTGGTCGACGAAATCAGGAAACAGGTTAAAAATCAAGGTGGAGTCTTGCTCCTGCTTTCAGGAGGGGATGTCAACACAGGCGTGCCGGAGTCAGATCTGATGTTTGCAGAGCCGGACTTCAAAGGGATGAGTAAGATTGGCTACGACGCAATGGCAATAGGTAACCATGAATTTGACCATTCACTAAAGACACTGCGAAAACAGCAAAAATGGGCCTCCTTCCCTTTTATCTCCGCCAACATTTATAACAAGAAAAGCGGTAAACGCTTGTTCAAACCTTACGCCTTATTTACGCGTCAGAAGATCAAGATTGCCGTTATTGGACTCACCACGCAGGACACGGTGAAATCTGGCCGCCCGCGTCATTTCGACAATATCACCTTCACTTCGCCCACAGATGAAGTACGGCACCTGGTTGAACACCTTAAGAAAAACCAAAAACCAGACATTATCATCGCCGCCACGCATATGGGACATTATGCCCCCAGCAGCGGTGAACACGCAGAAGACGATGTGGACCTGGCTAAAGCGCTGCCGCCCGGCACTCTCGATATCATTGTTGGCGGCCATACCCAGCAAGCACTGTGTATGAACGACTACGGCAAAGAAATTACCGACTACGTGCCAGGAATGCCCTGCAAACCCGATCGCCAAAACGGTACCTGGATTGTTCAGGCAAATGAATGGGGAAGATATGTCGGTCGGGCAGATTTTACCTTCCGCAACGGTGAACTGAAGCTGGTGAATTATCAACTCATCCCGGTGAATCTCAAAAAAGCGGTCAGACCACAGAATGGCGAAGCCCGGTATGCGTTCTTTACCTCAGAGATTCGACAAGATCCCGGAATGATAAAGCTATTAGGGCCGTGGCAGGAAAAAAGTGAGCGGATACTAATGCAGAAAATAGGTGAATTAAAGGGCGAGTTAGTCGGTGACCGTCAGCGCGTGAGAAGCGAACAAACCAACCTTTCTCGGCTTGTACTGACCTCACAGATGGCGCTAACAGGCGCTGACTTTGCGGTGATAAACGGTGGAGGCGTGCGTACCACGCTACATGAAGGAGATATCACGCGAAGAGATACGCTGTTGGTTTTACCGTTCCGAAACCAGGTTGCTTATATCGATCTCACGGGCAAAGAAGCGGCCGACTATATCTCCGCCGTGGCGATTAAGCCTTCAGGAACAGGTTATTACGCCCAGTTTGCCAACGTAACTTTCACGCTTAAAGGGAATAAGGCAAGTGACATCGCCATTAAAGGCAAGGCGATACAGTATGACAAGGTCTATCGTCTCGCCACGCTTGATGCGATTGCAAGCGGGGGTATTGGCTACCCAAGGCTTGATGACAAACCAGGGTATGTCAATACAGGAAAGGGAGATGCCGATACGCTGGCGGACTTCATCCAAACGCATTCGCCAGTCAACAGCGAACAGTGGCAACCCGGCCGCATTCTTTAGTCGAGCACCTGACCGCCCCGATAGCGCCGGGGCGGTCAGTCTCTGCAATGGTTACGCTTTCGCTACGGAAACCATCGCGGCACGAATGGTACGGCCATTCAGGGTATAGCCTTTCTGCATCACCATCAGCACGTTATTTGGTGCAACGTCGGCAGATTCAACCATCGCAATCGCCTGATGCACGTCCGGGTTAAACGGCACGTTAGTCTCGCCCACCACTTCCACGCCGAACTTGCGAACCACATCCAGCATCGACTTCTGGGTCAGCTCAATGCCTTCGATCATTGGGGCTAAATCCGGGTTGGACTTGTCGGCCACTTCCAGAGCACGATCCAGGCTGTCGATAACCGGCAGCAGTTCGTTCACGAACTTCTCCAGTGCGAACTTGTGCGCTTTCTCGATATCCTGTTCGGTACGGCGACGCAGGTTAGCTAAGTCAGCCTGATGGCGAGGCTCGATTTCACGCTCACGCTGCTTGAGTTCAGCCAGCTGAGCCTGCAAATTAGCAATCTGTTCGTCGCGCGGATCCACCACATCGGCACCTTCTACGGCCTCGACTTCTTCGTGCTGGTCCATTGCGATATCTTCCGGGGCTTGCTCGTTAGGTGTTTTCTGTTCTTTACTACTCATGAAATTCTCCGCGTTTTTAGCATTCATCTCGCTGCTTCGCTTATTATGGGGATCAGTTTCAGGGTTTCAAGGGAACCTGTCATATTGTCGCAGGAACGTCTGCGAATAAGGACCACCAGGATAATGAACAAACATTTCAACTGCATCGGTATCGTCGGGCACCCGCGTCACCCCACCGCCCTGACCACGCATGAAATGCTCTATCGCTGGCTGTGCGCCAAAGGTTATGAAGTGATGGTGGAACAGCAAATCGCCCAGGAGCTTAACCTCAAACAGGTAAAAACCGGCACCCTGGCGGAGATTGGCCAGCAGGCTGATTTGGCCGTGGTGGTTGGCGGGGATGGCAACATGCTGGGCGCGGCGCGAGTACTGGCTCGCTATGACATCAAGGTTATCGGCATCAACCGCGGCAATTTAGGCTTCCTGACCGACCTCGACCCGGACAACGCCCAGCAGCAGCTGGCGGACGTGCTCGAGGGGCACTACATTACCGAACGCCGCTTTTTGCTGGAGGCTCAGGTCTGCCAGCACGATACGCCCACGCGCCTCAGTACGGCGATAAACGAAGTGGTGCTGCACCCCGGTAAAGTCGCGCATATGATTGAGTTCGAAGTTTATATCGACGAAATCTTCGCATTTTCACAGCGCTCTGACGGGCTGATTATCTCCACGCCGACCGGCTCAACCGCCTACTCGCTTTCAGCCGGTGGCCCAATCCTGACGCCGTCTTTGGATGCAATAACGCTCGTGCCGATGTTCCCGCATACGCTTTCGGCACGGCCGCTGGTGATTAACAGCAGCAGCACCATTCGTCTGCGTTTTTCCCACATGCGCAGCGACCTTGAAATCAGCTGTGACAGCCAGATTGCGCTGCCCATTCAGGAAGGCGAAGACGTACTGATCCGCCGCTGTGACTACCACCTCAACCTGATTCACCCAAAAGACTACAGTTATTTCAATACATTAAGCTCGAAACTCGGCTGGTCAAAAAAATTATTCTAAAAAATCACCAGGCCACTTTACTGTATATAAAACCAGGTTATACTGTATGAAAACACAGTAACCAAATCGTACTCTAAATATTTCACGTGGCAGGTCGACGGTAAGAGACCGGGGTAAGTGAGAGCAGCCAACACGCCCTGCAGCTTGAAGTATGACGAGTACATACAGGAAGGTGGCTATGCTTGCCCAACTCACCATCAGTAACTTCGCTATCGTTCGTGAACTTGAAATCGATTTTCATCACGGTATGACGGCCATCACCGGGGAAACCGGTGCCGGTAAATCTATTGCTATAGATGCGCTGGGCCTGTGCCTGGGCGGTCGCGCGGAAGCGGATATGGTGCGTTCCGGGGCAAACCGCGCAGATCTCTGCGCCCGCTTCTCTCTGAAAGACACCCCTGCTGCGTTGCGCTGGCTGGAAGAAAACCAGCTGGAGGACGGCTGCGAATGCCTGCTGCGCCGCGTTATCAGCAGCGACGGCCGGTCCCGTGGCTTTATCAACGGTACCGCGGTTCCGCTTTCCCAACTCCGCGATCTCGGGCAGTTGCTTATCCAGATCCATGGCCAACACGCGCACCAGCTGTTACTCAAGCCTGAGCATCAAAAAACATTGCTGGACGGTTATGCTGGCGCATATTCCCTGACTCAGCAAATGGCAGAACGCTATCGTGAATGGCATCAAAGCTGCCGCACGCTGGCCCAGCACCAGCAGCTGGCGCAGGAGCGTTCGGCCAAAGCGGAACTGCTCCACTATCAGCTGAAAGAGCTGAATGAATTTTCCCCTGTTGCTGGCGAATTCGAGCTGATCGACGAAGAGTACAAACGCCTCTCCAACAGCGGCCAGTTGCTCTCCACCAGCCAGCAGGCGCTGGATGCCCTGGCAGACGGCGAAGAAAGTAACCTGCAAAGCCAGCTACACACCGTGCGTCATTTAATGGGTGAGCTGGTAGGTCTGGACAACAAGCTTTCCGGCGTGCTGGATATGCTGGAAGAAGCGGCGATTCAGATCTCCGAAGCCAGCGACGAGCTTCGTCATTACTGCGATCGCCTGGATCTGGACCCCAACCGCCTGTACGAGCTGGAACAACGTATTTCTCGCCAGATCTCACTGGCGCGTAAGCATCACATCACGCCGGAAGAGCTACCGGCCTTCCATCAGAAACTGCTGGACGAACAGCAACAGCTGGACGACCAGGCTGGCTCGCTGGAAGAACTGCTGCAGGCCGTTGCACTGCACCATCAACAGGCGCTTTCCGTTGCTCAGACTCTGCACCAAAGCCGTGTAAAACATGCGGCAGAGCTCTGCCAGCTGATTACCGAAAGCATGCATTCGCTGTCGATGCCGCACGGCAAGCTGGCCATTGACGTCGAATTTAATGAAAATCACCTGACCGCCGAAGGCGCTGACCGCATTGATTTTCGCGTCAGCACAAACCCCGGCCAGCCGCTGCAGCCGCTGGCGAAAGTGGCGTCGGGCGGTGAACTGTCCCGCATTGCGCTGGCCATTCAGGTCATTACCGCCCGTAAAATGGAAACGCCAGCGTTGATCTTTGATGAAGTGGACGTTGGGATCAGTGGCCCTACCGCAGCGGTAGTCGGTAAGCTACTGCGCCAGCTGGGGGAGTCCACTCAGGTGATGTGCGTTACCCACCTGCCTCAGGTTGCCGGCTGCGGCCATCATCATTTCTTCGTCAGCAAAGAAACCGACGGTGAAATGACAGAAACCCATATGCAGCCTCTGGACAAGCGCTCTCGTCTGCAGGAGTTAGCGCGTCTGTTGGGCGGCAGCGAGGTCACTCGTAATACGTTGGCTAACGCGAAAGAGCTGCTGGCAGCCTGATGTTTCCCGATGCGCGGTGCATACCACGCCGCGCATCGTGCAAAAAACAACCACCCACTCAGTAATCTGCCCTTCTGCCACCTTTTCAACCAACTTTTTTATGCTCCCACTGTCAGAGTTGAGCGCCTTAAGGTTTTAAACTGCTTAAAGGTCTATTATCATCGGCATAATACGAATGAGCCACGTACTACTCGGGCCCGAAAAGGAATCAAATCACTATGCGTTGTAAAATGCTGACTGCTGCCGCAGCGGTTCTTCTGATGTTGACCGCAGGCTGTTCCACTCTGGAGCGAGTGGTTTACCGCCCTGACATCAACCAGGGTAACTATCTGGCGCCGAATGACGTGTCTAAACTTCGCGTCGGGATGACGCAACAGCAGGTTGCCTACACGCTGGGAACGCCAATGATGTCCGATCCATTTGGCACCAATACCTGGTTCTATGTCTTCCGCCAGCAGCCAGGCCATGAGAACGTGACTCAGCAAACGCTGACCCTGACCTTCAACAGCAGCGGCGTGCTGACCAACATCGACAACAAACCGGCCCTGACCAAAGGGGAGTAAGGTTTACTCAATGGACAAAAAAAGCCGCGAAAGCGGCTTTTTTATGCTTAAAAGCAGGATTATTTCTGGGCAGAACGCTCCGCACGCTGGCGGCGTAGCTCTTTAGGATCGGCAATCAGCGGGCGGTAAATCTCAACCCGATCGCCGTCATTCACCTTATCGCCCAGCTTCACCGGGCGGCTGTAAATACCCACTTTGTTCTGCTTCAAATCGATATCGTCACGCAGCTCAAGCAAACCGGAGGCGAAAATCGCCTGCTCGACGGTGCTACCTTCTTCAAGCTTCACCTGCCGCAGGTACTGTTTTTGCGGTAGCGCGTAAACCACCTCAACCTGAATCTCACGCGACACGATAAACCTCTTTGGCCCGGACAGTGAACGCCTGAACCATGCTCCCTGCCAGCTCCTTAAAGATACGGCCAAAAGCCAGTTCGATCAGTTTATTGGTAAACTCAAAATCGAGCTGAAACTCAATGCGGCAGGCGTCTTCACTGAGCGGCGTGAACTTCCAGCCGCCCATCAGCTTTTTGAAGGGGCCATCCACCAGATGCATCAGGATGCTCTGATTGTCGGTCAGGGTATTGCGGGTAGTAAAAGTTTTGCTGATCCCAGCTTTTGAAACGTCGACCGCCGCCGTCATCTGATTAGCCGATGCGTCAATCACCCGGCTACCGGTGCAGCCAGGTAAAAATTCCGGGTACGAATTCACGTCGTTTACTAACTGGTACATCTGCTCGGCGCTGTAGGGCACCAAAGCAGTACGGCTAATCTGCGGCATAACAATTCCTGGGAGTCATAAATCGGACAAATAATAACATTTATCACCGCGCAAACAAAAACTCTCTGCCGCTCATGCTAAGATAAGCGCTTCCTCCTCGCACAGGCTGCGGGGTGTCTTTGAACTCCTGGATTACGTATACTGAGCAGCACTATGACTAAGAAAAAAGCACACAAACCAGGCTCAGCCACTATTGCGCTAAACAAGCGTGCCCGCCATGAATACTTTATCGAAGATGAGATTGAAGCGGGTCTTGCGCTGCAGGGCTGGGAAGTAAAATCACTGCGCGCCGGGAAGGCGAACATCGGCGACAGCTACGTTATCTTTAAAGATGGCGAGGCGTATTTGTTTGGCGCCAACTTCACCCCGCTGAACGTGGCCTCTAGCCACGTAGTCTGCGACCCAACGCGTACCCGTAAACTGCTGCTGAACAAGCGCGAGCTGGATAATCTGTTCGGCAGCGTCAGCCGTGACGGCTACACCGTCATCGCCCTGTCCCTGTACTGGAAGAACGCCTGGTGCAAGGTGAAAATTGGCGTGGCGAAAGGTAAGAAGCAGCACGATAAGCGTACCGATGCGAAGGATCGCGAATGGGCGGTAGATAAAGCCCGAATCATGAAAAACGCGGGTCGTTAAGACGCTTTTCGCTATTCCCCTCTCCCATGGCTCTTCTCCAGAAGAGCCATTATAAAAAAAACCACGCATTCTTAATTATCAGCTATTATTGCGCAAACAACGAAAGGCATACTATCGTTATTTAAGTCGTACTAAAGAATATATGCTAACGCTTTTCATAACAGCGTCTTCGTTAAACTATCGAATACAAAATATATAATATTTTATTTCCCTGGCGTGCTTTACCCAATGCCCCTCACAAAAAAAACAATCCCCCCTATTAATTTCTGCCTTGTATCAGAAACCGCCAGCCAAAAAAAGAGCGGAAACCCCTACACTTTACAGTGCTTTCACCTCCGGTAGCCACGACATAAATAACATAATACATCATCAAGAAACTTAACTTACCTTAAACTTTTCAATGCGATAAATTCATAGTCAACGCATAATAAGCCGAACGGTTGACCTCGCCTTTTTGCATGAACCATCGACAACCTCTGGTACTTTAGGGTTACTTACATACTGTTAAATATGGCTTAAGTTGCGCTTTCATTTTTTCCTGTCTATATCATCAATAGTCCCTTATCAATAAATGACGAGCTTATGGCCCTGAGAATTAACTAATTTCGATTCCGCAACGGAAACGCTCTATTTATTAATAATCACTATCATCATTTTTTTGATGCCAGGTTCTTTTCGCTTATTTGCCGCGAAGGAGCCCGCTCACTTAAACATTTTGCTTTCGGTAATTAACACTTATGCCGGGCATCTGACTACCACCACGTTCATCGCGAATGGAGTGATAACAATGCGTTCAATTTCAATTATCTCTAAATTAACCGGCGTAAAAAATAACGTCGAAGCCTCTGAAATTACTCTGAAAGGCCCCTCAATTGTTGAGCTAAAAGTTGAACGCGAAGAGGTCGCCAGCATCACTCGTTCAGGCCAGGACATGGTGATTAAACTCCATTCCGGCGAAACCATTACCATCAAAAATTACTACGCCTTTGCCGACCAGGGCGGTAGCCAACTGGTGCTGGAAGGCCACGATGGCGTGCTTTGGTGGGTGCAAGAGACAGGCACTGGTTTCCACTTCGAGCAAATTGCCAACATTGATGAAGTCATGGCCGCTACCGGCGCACATTCCGAGGGCGGAGCCGCGTGGCCGTGGGTATTAGGCGGGCTGGCTGTAGCCGCTGGTGGCGCGATTGCCGCCGCATCCAGCGGGGGCGGTGGCCATTCTGACAGCGGCAGCACCCCGGGTAACCCGGGCAGGCCAGACACCACGCCTCCAGCGGCACCTACCGGCCTTGCTGTATCCGCAGATGGTAAAACGATTACGGGCAACGCCGAAGCGGGCAGCACGGTCACCATCAAGGACGCCAACGGCAATGTCATCGGCACCGGCACCGCCGGCACTGACGGCAGCTTTACCGTTACATTAACCACACCGCAGGTGGGTGGAGAAACATTGACCGCCACGGCGACCGACCCGTCGGGCAACACCGGCCCTGGCACCACCATTACCGCCCCCAGTATCCCACTGCCCGCCGAGCCAAGCATTACCGGCATCACTAACGATCACCCGAATGCGCCTAACGGCGGCAGCATAGGCAATAATCAGGCCACCAATGACAACACCCCGACCCTTCAGGGTACTGCTCAGGCGGGGACAACCGTTCACATCTATGATAACGGCATACAAATCGGTACCGTGGTTGTGGGCGCGGGCGGCACCTGGAGCTTTACGCCTGGTACCGCTTTGACTGATGGCTCCCATGCTTTTACCGTTGTAGCCACAAACGACAGGGGGGAAAGCCCCCCTTCTCCGGCGTACACCGTCACCATTGACACCCAGCCACCAGCAGCAGCTACTGACCTGGCTATAAGCCCGGATGGCGAAACGCTGACGGGTCACGCCGAAGCGGGCAGCACGGTCACCATCAAAGACGCCAACGGAAATGTCATCGGTACCGGCACCGCGGGCAGCGACGGCAGCTTTACCATCACATTAACCTCTCCGAAATTGGACGGGGAAACGCTCACTGCCACGGCGACCGATCCTTCAGGCAACACCGGGCCTGGTGCCACCGTCACTGCCCCCAATATTCCACTGCCGGACGAACCAAGCATCACCGGGGTGACTAACGATCATCCAAATGCGCCTAACGGCGGTAACATAAACAATAACTCACCGACCAACGACAATACCCCAACGCTGAACGGTACCGGCCAGGCCGGAACGACCATCCACATCTACGATAACGGCGTGCAAATTGGTACCGTCGTGGTGGGCGCTGGCGGCACATGGAGTTTTACGCCGGGCAGCGCGCTGGCTGACGGCGCCCATGTTTTCACTGCCACGGCGAGTAACGAAAGGGGCGAAGGGGCACCTTCCCAATCCTGGACCGTGACCATTGACACCCAATCACCATCAGAAGCTACCGGTCTTGTCGTTAGCCCGGATGGGGAAGTCGTGACTGGCCATGCAGAAGCAGGTAGCACAATAACCATTAAAGATCCGAACGGCGTAGTCATCGGGGCTGGCACAGCCGATAACAACGGCAATATTAATATCACCCTGACAACGCCGCAGGTAGACGGTGAAACGCTGACCGTGGTCGTCACCGACCCGGCGGGCAACAGCAGCCCACCTGCCAACGTTGCCGCGCCAGACGTGCAGCCGCCGGTATTACCGGTGATTACCGGCGTTCTTGACGATGTGGCCCCCAACACCGGTAACGTGGGGAACGGCCAGTCGACTAACGACAAAACCCCAACCCTGCAGGGTACCGGGCAAGCCGGGGACACTATTCATATCTACGAAAGCGGAGTTGAAATCGGCACCGCCAAGGTTGACGTCAACGGTACCTGGAGCTTTACGCCGCAAACACCTCTGGCTGATAACTCCTACACCTTCACCGCAATGGCCTCTAACGTCAGAGGCGACAGCGGAACCTCGGCCAGCTACACCGTTGTCGTGGACACCACCGCCCCTGACGAACCCACCGGCCTGATAGTCAGCGCTAATGGCGATACAGTAACGGGGCTTGCCGAACCTGGCAGCACCGTCACCATCAAAGATGCGAACGGCAACGTGATTGGCACCGGCACCGCCGCGCCTGTGACCGGTGTATTCAATATCACTCTGACCACACCGCAGCTTGACGGCAGCCAGCTCAAGGTCACGGCGACCGATGCGGCAGGCAACGTCAGCCTGCCTGGCGAAGCAACTGCGCCATTCTTCCCGCTACCGACGGTGCCGACGATCGCCGCCATCATTGATAACGCACCGCCAATCGTTGGCACAGTACCAAACAATCAGCCAACCAATGACCAAACGCCGACGCTGCAGGGTACGGGCGCGGCCGGCGAGACCATTCATATCTTTGATAATGGGATTGAGATTGGCACCGCTCTTGTCCTTCCGAACGGCAACTGGAGCTTCACGCCGGGTTCCATCTTGCCTGACGGCCCGCACAGCTTTACCGCCACCGCCTCTAACATTCGCGGCGACAGCGGTAATTCCGCATCCTATACCGTGGTCGTGGATACCGTTGTGAATCCACCTGTGCTCGATCAGATCCTCGATTCAGCGGGATCCATCACCGGGCCTGTCGGCAACAACGGCATCACCGATGACAGCAAACCGATTTTCAGCGGTACCGGTGAAGCGGGCAGTACATTAACCATCTTTGATAATGGCCTTCCAATTGGTCAGGTCACCGTCGGCAATGACGGGAACTGGACCTTTACCCCGCCAGACTCTCTGCTTGATGGTCCACATACGATCACCCTGCAGCAGACCGATCCTGCAGGCAACGTCAGTACCATTACCGTTGGCCCAACCTTCACCGTCGATACCATCCCGCCGGGTCCCGTCACCATTGACCTCGTGAGCCAGGACGGAACGACCGTGACCGGGACCGGTGAAGCTGGCGATACCGTGAAAGTGGTCGGTCCGAATGGCGTGGTGCTCGGCACGGCGCAAATTGACCAAACCGGGCACTTCACGCTGACCCTTTCTCCGGCTCAGACCCACGGCGGAACATTAACCGCTCAGGTGCAGGATGCCGCGGGGAACGTCGGGCCGGATACAACGTTCGATGCTTCGGACTCAGGCTTCCCGCCCGTTCCGGTTCTGGTTTCCGTCATTGATGATGTCGGCACCCTCCAGGGCCCGCTGACAAATGGCCAGGCCACGGATGATAACCGCCCAACGTTGAGCGGCACCGCCGAAATTGGGGCGCTGAACGTCACTATCTATGATAATGGCGTGCTGATTGGTGCTGCCCCTGTCAACCCTGACGGCAGCTGGACATTTACGCCATTGCTGCCTCTGACAGAAGGCTCACATTCCTTCACCGTCACCGCAACGAATGACAACGGTACCGGCGGCGCATCCGCTCCGTTTAGCGTTGTGGTTGATACTGTTCCTCCGGGTCTGCCAACCGCGCTGACGGTCTCCGACGACGGGACAACGCTCAGCGGGACAGCCGAAGCCAACAGCAAAGTGACCATTACCGATGCTAACGGCAACACGCTGGGTAGCGCCACGGCGGATGGGACGGGCCACTTCACCGTCACGCTTAACCCGCCGCAGCTTAACGGCGAGATCTTAACGGCTAAAGCCACTGACGTTGCGGGCAACACCGGGCTGGGGGCGAACGTTCCCGCACCGGACCATACTGCACCGAATGCACCGACAGGGCTTGCCGTCAGCGCGGATGGCCTGCACGTGACCGGCACCGCAGAGCCAAACAGTACCATCACCATTTGGGATGGTAACGGCAACGCGATTGGCACCGGTGTCGCCAGCGGCACCGGCACATTTGATATTTTCCCGCTCGCGCCACCGCAGCTTAACGGCGAGACGCTGATGGTCACCGCCAGGGATGCCGCGAACAACACCAGCTCGCCAGCGGCCGTTATTGCCCAGGATCACACTCCTCCACTGGCACCAACCAACCTGCTGGTCAATGAAGATGGCACAGTCCTGACCGGTAAAGCAGAAGCGGGCAGCACGGTAAAAGTAACGGACGATCAGGGTCATCCGCTGGGCCAGGCCATTGCCGGGCCGGACGGCAGCTTTACTATCACCCTGACTACGCCGCAGGCTAACGGCCAGCATCTGGAAGTAAACGCCACGGATAAAGCAGGGAATATCGGCCCTGACGCCCCGGTTACCGCGCCGGATATCACTCCGCCAAACATTCCGGTCATCGGTTCAGTAGTCGATAACGTGCCAGACCATACCGGCAACCTGAACAACGGTGACCTGACTAACGACGACAAACCGACGATCTCCGGCACGGCTGAGGCTAACTCAACCGTGAAGATCTACGACAACGGCACGCTGATTGGCACAGTCAGTGCAGACGGAACCGGCGCATGGACCTTTACGCCGACCACCTCTATCGGCCAGGGCTTGCATAGCCTGACGGTCACCGCCACCGATGCCGCAGCTAACGTCAGCCAGCCAAGCGCCGCCTTTAACATCAATGTTGACTCCATCGCCCCGACTGCCCCGACGATCACCCAGGTCTATGACGATGTGGGCACAATAACGGGCCCGGTAAGCAATAACGGCGCGACCAACGACCCAACGCCAACCCTAAGCGGCAGCGGGGAACCGGGGTCCACCATCACGGTTTACGACGGCCTGAACGTTCTGGGGACCACCACCGTGAACGGCAACGGGACCTGGACATTTACGCCAACCACTCCACTGCTGGACGGGCCGCATTCCTTTACGGTCACGGCGTCTGATGCCGCCGGAAACGTCACCGCACCTTCCGCGCCGTGGAACGTTGAGCTGCTCACTGTCCTGCCAAACGCACCGACGATCGGCGAGATAATAGATAATGTTTCTCCGGATCTTGGCCCGGTGCTGCCGGGTGGCTCAACCAACGATCCTCAGCCGGTGATCAACGGGACAGCAGGTGCTAATGCGGTCGTCCAGATATACGATGGCACAACGCTTATCGGCACCGTCACGGCAGACGGCAGCGGCGCGTGGACATTTAAGCCAACCCAGCCGCTGAGCGAAGGCTCGCATACCCTGAATGTTTACGTAACGGATGCGGCCGGAAACACCAGCTCTGCCACCACGCAGATTGTGGTTATCGACACCGCGCCTCCGGGGGCACCTTCCATCGACAGCGCGCTGGGTAACGTCTCCGGTTCGTCAGTCACGCTGATAAACGGCGGCAGCACCCAAAGTACCGAACCGGTGTTCTCTGGTAAGGGCGAAGCGGGTGCCACGATCAAACTTTATGTCGATGGCGGGACATCGCCGATTGGCACCACCACTGTCGATTCGAACGGCAACTGGAGCATCACCCCGGACGCTCCGCTGTTGAGCGGGACGCACACATTTACGACCACGGCCACGGACGCGGCGGGCAACGTCGGAGCTCCTTCAGCTGACTTCACGCTGTCCGTTTACGCGACGCCTCCGGCTCAGCCTGTCGCCCCAATTGTGACCGATGATGTGCCTCCAATTGTGGGTAACGTCTCCCCGGGCGGCAGCACCAACGACACGACACCAACCTTCAGCGGCACCGGTGTTGCGGGTTCGACCATTAACGTCTACAACAACGGGAATGAACTGGTCGGCAGCACAACCGTGCGTTCTGACGGCACCTGGAGCGTGACGCCTACCACGCCGTTTGGCGAAACGACCTATAACATTACCGTTCAGGTGACCGATCCGGCGGGCAACACCAGCCTGCCGTCAGCACCGATTGCCATTACCGTAGATACTACAGCGCCTGGGGCACCGACTATTGGCACTGTGGATGACAACGTTGGCCCGGTCACCGGCGCTATCACCAACGGGATCACCGACGACCCGAAACCAGTGTTCCACGGTACGGGGGAAATCGGCGCAACCGTCACGCTGTACAACGGCACCACGGCGATAGGCTCTGCGGTCGTGGACGGCACGGGTAACTGGACCATCACGCCAGATACCGCCCTGGCCAATGGCGAAAATACCCTCACCGCCGTTCAAACCGACAAGGCAGGTAACGTCAGCGGGCCGTCAACCGATTATATACTGACCGTCGATACCGTGCCGCTTACCGCGCCGGTTGTCGTTGAAATTCAGGATAACGTCGGTCCAATTCAGACGCCGCTGGTCAACGGCAGCGTCACCGATGACACAACGCCAACCTTTACCGGCACCGGAAAAATCGGCAGCACAGTTACGCTGTACGACACTAATGGCACAACCATTCTGGGTACCGGTACCGTAGGCCAGGACGGCAAATGGAGCATAACCACTTCCGCGCTGTCGGAAGGCCCGCACAGCATTACCATCAAAGCGACCGATGATGTCGGCCATAGCGTTGGGCCTTCTGCGCCAATTGTGATTGACGTCGATATCACTGCGCCAGGAAATCCTACGGTTCTGGTCATTGACCCGACCGGGACCCTGGTCTCCGGTACCGCTGAAGCCGGGGCGACGGTGATTATCAAAGATTCCGGCGGCAACGTCCTGGGTACGGGAGTCGCGGCGCCATTAACCGGTGCCTGGGTCGTAACGCTTTCACCAGCCCAGACGACTGGCGCACAGCTTACTGCCGTTGCACAGGATCCAGCGGGTAACCAAAGTGGTGGCGTGAACTTTAACGCAACGACCTCGATTATCCCTCACCCGCCGACCATCGATACCGTGATAGATGACGTCAATCCGGTTACCGGAAATGTCGGCAAAGGCGGCTCAACTAACGATACGCTGCCGACGTTGAACGGCTCAGGTGCGACTGCCGGAGCTGCAGTTCACATTTATGTCGACGGAGTGCTGATTACCACAGTATCGGCCGATGTTGATGGAAAATGGACCTGGACCGTTACCGATCCACTGCTTCAGGGCCCGCATACCTTTGCGGTCAGCCAGAATGTGTCCGGCATCGAAAGCGGTCTGTCACCTGTCTACAACATCATTGTCGACACCACGCCACCGCTACAGCCGATCATCGTCTCCGTCGTTGATGATGTGCCGGGTGGCGCTGTCGGGCCGTTGACCAGCGGCCAGGCCACTAACGACGCGAAACCAACCCTGAGCGGCACCGCAGAAGCCGGCTCGACGGTGAGCATCCTTGATAACGGTGTCATTATCGGCAGCGCCACCGCCAACGCCCTCGGCATCTGGACCTTCACGCCGGGAACTAACCTTGGTGAGGGGGCACACAACCTGACCGTGACCGCAACCGACGCCGCAGGTAACGTCAGCCCGCCGTCCAACGGTTTTGTGGTCAACGTGGATACTATTGCCCCATCCGCACCGGTGATATCCGCCGTCACCAACGACGTTACCTCGCAGCCAGTCACTGCCGGCCAGCCGACTAACGACAATACGCCGACCTTCAGCGGCACCGCCGAGGCGGGGACTACGCTGACCTTCAAGGACGGGAACGTCGTTATCGGGACTGTCATAGTACCGGTGGGCGGCAACTGGACATTCACCCCAACGGCTCCGCTGCTGGACGGCAGCCATAACATCACCGTCACCGCGACGGATGCCGCTGGTAACGCCAGTGGTCCAAGCGCTGGCTTCAACGTGGTGGTGGATACCGTGCCGCCGATTGTGCCGATTATCCTCTCGGTAATAGACGACCAGACACAGCCTGGCACTAACTTGCCGCTGATCAACGGCCAGCTAACGAAGGATACGCAGCCAACGCTGAGCGGGACGGCGGAAGCCAATGCCATCATCACGGTGAAAGACGGTAATAACGTGCTGGGTACGACCCAGGCGGACGGGCTGGGCATCTGGACCTTCACCCCGACAACGCCTCTTGGCCAGGGGACGCATACCCTGAACGTCACGGCGACCGATGCGGCAGGCAACGTCAGTAACACGGCCTCGTTTGGCGTGAATATTGACTCCGTTGCGCCGAACCCGCCGGCGATCGTTACCGTGCTGGACAACACCGCGCCGGTGCTGGGGCCAATCACCAACGGCCAGGCCACCAACGAAACTCGCCCTTCCCTTAGCGGGACAGCGGAAGCTAACGCCATCATCAAGGTATACAGCGACGGCAACCTGATCGGCACCACCATTGCCAACGGGTCTGGCGCATGGAGCCTGACGCCGGTAGCGGCGCTCGGCAACGGTTCGCATACGTTAACCGTGACCGCGACTGATGCAGCCGGCAACGTCAGTAATCCGTCGAACGGCTTCGCGTTGACCGTCGACACTATCGCGCCGAACGCCCCGGCCATCAGTAACGTGGCGGATGCCGTCGGCCCAATCACCGGCAACCTGTCGAACGGCCAGGTCACCGACGATACCCGTCCGGTGCTGACCGGTACCGCCGAGGGCAACGCCACCGTCAGCGTCTACGACAACGGCGTTCTGCTCGGCACCGTTCAGGCCGATGCGGGCGGAGCATGGAGCTTCAGGCCAGGTACGCCGCTGATTAACGGCGGCCATGCGCTGACCGTGACCGCGACGGACGCCGCGGGCAACGTCAGCCTGCCGTCAACACCGTTTAACGTGGTGGTCGATACCATTGCGCCGACTCAGCCGATTGTGGTTCAGGCCTTCGATGACGTTGGCCCGGTTCAGGGTCCGCTGGTCAGCGGCCAGACGACGGACGACACTCAGCCGGCGCTCAGCGGGACGGCGGAAGCTAACTCCACCATCAGCATTTATGATAATGGCATCCTGATTGGCACCGCGACCACTAACGCGCTGGGTGCCTGGAGCTTCACGCCGGGCACGGCGCTGACTCTCGGCCAGCACGTATTCACCGTCACCGCGACCGATGCGGCCGGGAATACCAGCGTGCCATCGGCAGGCTTTACCCTGACCGTCGCCAGCGGCGTGTCGAATACGCCGGTGCTGACTTCTGTGGTGGATGATGTCGTCGGCGGTACGGTCGGCCCGTTGACTAACGGCCAGGCCACGAACGATGCGCGTCCAACCCTCAACGGGACGGCAGATGCCAACAGCACCATCAAGATTTACGATGGCGGCAACCTGATTGGCACCGTGACGGCGAACGCACTCGGCATTTGGGTCTTTACCCCGCCGACCGTACTGGCAAACGGCTCGCATACCTTTACCATCACCGCAACCAACGGTGCGGGCGTAGTCAGTAGCCCAACGGCAGGCTTCACCGTCGTAGTGGATACCGTGGCGCCTGGCCAGCCTGCGATTACCTCTGTGGTAGATGATGTCGGCCCGATCACCGGCCCGGTAGGCAACAACCAGCCGACGGACGACACTCGCCCAACCCTGAACGGGACGGCCGAAGCCAACGCCACTATCAATATCTTTGATAACGGCGTCCTGCTGGGCACCACGACGGCCAACGGCAGCGGCGTCTGGACGTTTACGCCGACGTTGCCGCTTCTCCAGGGCAACCATTCGTTTACCGTCACCGCAACGGATGCGGCGGGTAACGTCAGCGTCACCTCCGTGCCTGCCGGTATCGTCGTTGATACCGTGCCGCCGCTGGCGCCAACAGGCCTGACGGTCAACGCCACCGGCACCGTGGTGACCGGCCTTGCCGAAGCCAACAGCACCGTCACCATTACCTCCGCAACAGGTACGGTTCTGGGGACGGCGAAAGCAGACGGTAGCGGGAACTTCAGCATTACGCTCTCCCCTGCGCAAACCAGCGGCCAGCCGCTGCTTGCTTTCGCGCAGGATGCCGCCGGGAACACTGGCGTCTCCGCCAGCTTCACCGCGCCGTTCACCGGCGTGCCTGGGCTGCCGGTGATCACCAGCATCGTTGACGATGTCCTGCCGAAAACCGGCGTGGTGGGCAACGGCCAGAGCACCAACGATACCCGGCCGACAATTAACGGTACCGCCGAAGCCAACGCCACCGTGAAGATTTACGACAACGGTGCGTTGCTGGGTACGGTAACCGCCAATGCGAGCGGCGTCTGGACGTTTACCCCGACCGGCGCGCTGGGTGATGGCGTACACGCCTTTACCGCCACGGCAACCAATGCCAACGGTACGGGCGCGGCGTCTCTGGCAACCTCGGTGATTGTCGATACCGTTCCACCGCTGATCCCGACCGGGGTTATCAGCGCCGACGGGTCAACGATCACTGGCGTAGCGGAAGCGAACAGCACCGTGACCATTACGTTGCCAGGCGGGATCACCGTCACCGGCACCGCAAATGCTTCCGGCGCGTTCAGCATCACGCTGCCAACTCGCCAGATTGAAGGGCAGTCGCTGTCGATATCTGCCGCAGACGCGGCCGGGAACGTTTCGCCGTCGCTGGCGATTACCGCGCCAGTCCTGCCGCTGGCCGCCAGCAGCAACGTGGTCGATCTGGCGCTGACCAGCAATGCGGAAATCACCACCGAGCACTACAGCGGCTATGGCACGCTGCTGGTTGGCGCGCTGGGGAGTGTGGGTTCGGTACTGGGCAGCAATACCGCCCAGGTTGGCTTCACCATCGGCAGCGGGGCAACCGGGCACATCACGATTAACGCCGCCGCCACCGGGGTGGTGCTGTCATTGCTGAATACGCTGGAAATCGCCATTCAGAAATATGACTCGGCCACCAACTCGTGGACCACGGTTGTCGATTCTTCCCTGCCGCAGTTCCTGAACCTGCTGACCCTGGGCGCGACCGGCGTCACCCTGAACCTTGACGGACTGGGCGAAGGGCAATACCGCGTGCTCGGCTACAACACCAGCCTGCTGGCCGTCGGGGCGACAACGAACCTTGCGGTAACCGTTGAGGAAACCGGCCCAGGCGTCGTGAGCGGCACCACCAGCTCGACCGGGAACGTGATTACCGATCCAGGCCCTGGCGGCGCGGTAGATAACGCCCCTACCGGCACCGTGGTAACGGCGGTCACCGATGCCAACGGCGTCAGTCATGCCGTGGGCGCTGGCGGGCTGGATATTCAGGGCAAATACGGCACCCTGCATATCAACCAGGACGGCAGCTACACCTATACATTAACCAACACCTCGGCAGCGGTACTGGGCCGCACCGAGAACTTCACCTACACCATCACGCATCTGGGCGTCAGCGACTCCGCGCAGCTGATTGTCTCCCTCGGCAACGGCGCACCGGCCAGCACGGTCACCGCCACGGATAACACCGGTTCGCTGACCTTCGGCACCGATGTTGCCGCCGTTGACCACGGGGCTTCACAGCAAACGGGGCTGTCGGTGCTGAGCGTGGGCCTGGGTAACGTGGTCAACCTCAACCTGCTGGCTAACATGAGCAACCCGATCCTGTTTGATGTCGCGGACGGGTCGACTCGCACCATGACGCTGCAGGCGAGCGTTGGCGGCGTAGCCCTGCTCTCTACCTTTGACCTGTACATTTACAAGTTCAACGCGGCCACTCAGCAGTACGAGCAGTTCCAGGTGCAGAAAACCTGGCTGACGGCGCCGCTGCTGGGCGGTTCGTCTGGCCAGTTGACCGTCACCCTCGGCGGCGGGGACTACCTGTTCCTTCTGATGAACGCCAGCGGCGTCTCGCTGCTGACCAGCTACACGCTGAATATCCTCCAGGATCACACCTACGCGGTCGACAGCCTTGCGGCCACAACCACCGGGAACGTGATGCAGGATGATATCGCTCCGGCAGGCAGTCTGCTGACGGCGGTGAACGGCGTTTCTGTCTCGGCAACCGGCACCACCATCGTCGGCAAGTTCGGGACGCTGACCATTGATGCCCACGGCAACTACACCTATACGCTGAAAGCAGGCCAGGGTGCCGACGGTATTAATACGCCAGACAGCTTCGTTTACACCGTCACCGCACCAAACGGCGATACCGGTACCGCGTCGCTGAACATCACCGCCACGCCGCACACCGTGGATGCGGTGAACGACATCAGCTCGATTATGGCTATCACGTCGACGCAGAACACCGCGGCTTACGCGAGCGCCAACGTCGGTTCGGCTTCCTGGAACACGGCGCTGCTGGCCTCTACTCATGGCAACGGCAGCGGCACCTTTACCATTGCGGATAACACCGTGCTGAGCGGGGCTGCCATCGTGTTCAAAGTGGCTTCCGGGTTGGTGCTGGGTGGGCTGTCAGTAAGCTGGACGCTGAGCGACGGGCTGGGCCATACCTACACCGGTACTTTTAGCGGCAGCGCCCTGCTGGGCGGCACGGCCACTGTTCCAGTCACGGATCTGCATTCAGGCACCTGGACGCTGAGCTACGTCGGGAACATGGGGCCGCTGGGGCTGGGTACCATCACCATCACGCCGAACATCACCGGGACCTCGAACCTGCTGGATAGCTTCACGGCTCAAAGCACCATTGTCCACGGCAACCTGTACGACGGTACCGACTCCGCAGGCGCGGCTGACCAGCTTGGCAGCGTTCATACCCTGTTGACGATCAACGGCGCCAACGGCAGTACGGCGACCCTTAACCCGCTGACCAACAGCGACGCGGTGGCCACGATTCAGGGCCAGTACGGCACCCTGACCATCGGCATCGGGGGGAACTATACCTACACCCTGAACGCCGGGGTGGCGCCGGGGTCAATCACCAACAAAGAGGTCTTTACCTACACCCTGAACGATCAGAACGGGCATTCGGATACCGCCACACTGACCATCAACATGAACCCGCAGATCGTCAGTACCGCCTATGGGGACATCATCAACGGTTCTTCGGCCTACGCCGATACGCTGGTGTACCACGTCCTTGCCGGCGGGACGAACGACGGCACGGGCGGCAACGGGTCGGACGTCTGGAAGAACTTCTCGCTCACTCAGGGCGACCAGATCAATGTCCACGACCTGCTGGTCGGCTGGAACGGGCAGACCTCAACGCTGGGTAACTACCTGAGCGTGGCCTCCGTTGGCAACAACACGGTCATCTCTATCGACCGTGACGGCAGCGCCGGCACGTTCCACTCAACCACTCTTGTCACTTTGGAGAACGTACACACCACACTCGATGAGCTGATCCAGAACAACCACATTGTTGCCTGATAGTTGTAGCGAAAAATCCCCGGGCGCGCAGACGCCCGGGGAATAAGACAAAAACGCAGTGCCATTTATTAGGGAAAAAATATGGGAAAATTACAGCCTGTTGCGTTATGGCTGGCTTGCGGTCTGTTTTCACTCCAGGCCTCGGCCGACGACACGCCCGTTTCTATTACGACTCAGGGTCTGGCTCAACAACAAGAGCTGCCCTCACTCGATGGCTCCACCGCCCTCCCGCTCAATGCCCCTGCGCCCGGAATCTTAACGCTTAACGACGCGGTCAACCGCTCTGTCACCTGGCACCCCAGCATTCGTGAAGCTATCGGCAAACTGTCCAGCCAGTCCGAACAGATCAACGTCGCTAAATCTAAGTACTACCCGCAAATCAGCGCCGGGATGAACAACGGCTACACCAACACCTACAGCAACAGCGGCTACAGCCCGTCGCTGGTACTTTCTCTGTCCCAGATGCTGTATGACTTCGGCAAAGTGGCAAGCCAGGTACGCGCCGAAACCGCCGGGGAAGCTCAGGCGCAGGCCAACGTGCTGGTGAGCATTGATACCGTCGGGCACGACACCGCCTCGGCGATGGTGCAGGTGCAGCTCTGGCAGCAAATGGTCGACATCGCCAAAGAGCAGCTGGACGCGCTGACCGCCATTGGCCGCCTGACCCAGGAGCGTAACGACCAGGGCGCAACCTCGATGTCCGACGTGGTGCAAACCGATGCGCGTATCGAATCCGCCCGCTCGCAGCTCATTCAGTACGAGTCGAATCTCGACAGCACCCAGGCGACGCTGATGAGCCAGCTCGGCTGGACCAGCCTCAACAAAGTCAGCCCTGATTTTCCGAAAAAGCTGAACAACAGCTGCGACGTGGCGAAACCGGACGATCGCCTGGTGCCTGCCGTCCTCGCGGCCTGGTCGCAGGCCAACGTTGCCCAGGCCAACCTGGATTACGCCAATGCCCAGATGACGCCGACCATCTCGCTGGAGCCGTCCGTCCAGCATTACCTGAACAACAACTACTCCGGCAGCGAAGTGCTTAACCGGACGCAATACTCGGCGTATATCCGCGTCGAAATGCCGATTTATCAGGGCGGTGGCCTGACCGCACGCCGCAACGCCGCCAGCCATGCGGTGGAAGCCGCGCAGTCCGGCATTGACCGGGTTCGCCTCGACGTTCGCCAGAAGCTACTGGAATCCCGCAGCCAGGCGCTGAGCCTTGCCACCGCGCTGCAGGTGCTTCAGCGCCAGGAACAGCTGAGCGCCCGCACCCGTGAACTTTATCAACAGCAATATCTCGACCTGGGTTCCCGCCCGCTGCTGGACGTGCTCAACGCCGAGCAGGAAGTTTTCCAGGCGAGATTCGCCCAACAACAAACGCTGAGCCAGCTCCATCAACTGCAGCTTAACTGCCTGTACAACACAGGCAGAATGCGCAACGCATTTGGTCTGGAACACCGCAACATCCAGTCACTGGAGATCCAGCCATGAGCCAGACAGCCTCTCCCGCCGGGGAGTTTTTAAGCGAACAGGCCCTGACCCAATGGGCCCACGCCATCAGTCACGTCGCCGGGCACTACCGCGTGGTTTGCTCGCCCGGCACCATTCAGGCCAACGCCCCGTGGTTCAAGGACAAAACCAAAGTCGCCGCGCTGACCCAACTTTCACGCCAGGCCGGGCTTTCCTTCCACCTGCTCGGCAACACAGAAAAAACGATATCCCAGTGGCGGCTGCCGGTGGTGGTGGACTTAGCCAACGGCCAGATCGCGGTTATCGAGCAGTTTGACGGCGAAGACACCGTGGATATCTGCTACTTCGACGACGAACGCCACACCAACCGCCAGTCACTCAGCAAGCTGCTGCCGGAGATCCGCTTTGTGGCCGCCCTGCGCCCGCTCTCGGCGCTGAAAGACAGCCGCGTCGACGCCTATATCTCGCGTTTTAGCCCGGACTGGATGAAAGAGCTGATCATGCTGGATATTCGTCCTTACGGCCCGGTGATGCTGGCGGCTTTTTGGGTGAACGTACTGTCGCTGGCCGGGATCCTGTTCTCGATGCAGGTCTACGACCGGGTGATCCCCGCCCAGTCGTACCCGACGCTGTACGTGCTGGCGACCGGCGTGCTGATCGCCGTGGTGTTCGGCTTCATTCTGAAAGTCACGCGCAGCAATATTATGGACGTGCTGGGCAAGCGGGCCGACATGCGCATTTCCGATCGCGTCTTCAGCCACGCCCTGCGGCTGCGCAACAGCGCCGTGCCCCGCTCCACCGGCAGCTTTATTTCTCAGCTGCGCGAGCTGGAGCAGATCCGCGAGATGATCACCTCCTCGACCATCTCCACGATCGTCGATCTGCCGTTCTTCCTGCTGTTTGTTGGCGTACTGGCGATCATCGCCCCGCAGCTGGCATGGATCGCCCCGGTTGCCGCCATTGTGATGGTGCTGCCCGGCCTGCTGCTGCAGAAAAAGCTCGCCACGCTGGCCAACCAGGCCGCCCACGAATCAACCCTGCGCAACGCCGTGCTGGTAGAAAGCGTGCAGGGGCTGGAGGACATCAAGCTGATGCAGGCGGAAAACCGCTTCCTCCAGCAATGGAACAGCTACATCCGCATTACCGCCGAATCCGGCCTGAAAACCCGTGAACTGACCCAGGGCTTAATCAGCTGGGGGATCACCATTCAGAGCCTGGTTTTTGTGGTGGTGGTGCTGTTCGGCGCCCCGCTGGTGATTGAAGGAGAAATGACCACCGGGGCAATGGTCGCCGCCTCGATGCTGGCCTCAAGGATGATTGCCCCGATGGCCAACCTGTGCGGCGTGCTTGCGCGCTGGCAGCAGGTCAAAGCCGCCAAGCAGGGTCTGGACAGCATCATGCAGCTGCCGGTGGAAACCCAGCGCGATGAAAACCTGATCCACAAGGACATCCTCCACGGCCACTACCTGTTTGAAAGCGCGCAGTTCAAATACCACAGCGAAGATCCGCGCATTCCGCTGCGTATTGCCCGCCTTGAGATCCAGCGTGGCGAGCGCATTGCCGTGCTCGGGCGTAACGGCGCGGGCAAATCCACGCTGCTGCAGGCGCTTGCCGGCGGGGTCGATCTGGCCAGCGGCGAAGCCCGGCTCGACGATCTGGCGATGACCCAAATCGACATGGCGGATCTGCGCCGCAACATCGGCTTCCTGAGCCAGAACGCCCGGCTGTTCTACGGCACGCTGCGGGAAAATCTCACCCTCGGTGCCCCGCACGCCAGCGATGAAGCGATCTTCGAGGCGCTTGACGTGAGCGGCGCGAGCAACTTTGTGAAGCACCTGCCCAAAGGCCTGGATCATCCAATCATGGAAGGCGGCAGCGGGCTTTCCGGCGGGCAGCGGCAGTCGATCCTGCTGGCGCGAATGCTGCTGCGATCGCCCAACATCGTATTGCTCGATGAGCCCACCGCCTCGCTGGACGACCACACCGAACGCGAATTTATTCAGCGGCTTAACCAGTGGCTCGGCCATCGCACGCTGGTGGTCGCCACCCACCGCGTGCCGGTGCTCGAACTGGTCGAACGCGTGCTGGTGCTGAAAGACGGCCAGTTGGTAATGGATGCACCGAAGGCCCAGGCGCTCGGCGCCGCAAGGCCGGCTCAGGCTCAGGCCCCGGCCGCCGCCCAGACACCACCGCGGGAGTGGAACAATGAAAACCAGTCAGCATGACGTCACCATGGATGACCCGGACATCCAGCGCGAAAGCGAATTCTCCGGGGCGAGCCGCATTATTCTGCTCATCACGCTGCTGTTTATTCTGTTCGGCGTCTGGGCGTGGTTCGGCACGCTGGACGAGGTCTCCACCGGCACCGGGAAAGTGGTGCCCAGCTCCCGCGAGCAGATTTTGCAGTCGCTGGACGGCGGGATAGTCACCGAGCTGCTGGTGCACGAGGGCGACAAAGTCCAGGCCGGGCAAATTGTCGCCCGCCTCGACCCAACCCGCTCCGAGTCCAACGTGGGGGAAAGCACGGCTCGCTACCGCGCGTCTCTGGCGTCCAGCGCGCGGCTTTACGCGGAAGTGAACGACCAGCCGCTCAAGTTCCCGGACTCGCTCAAAGCATTCCCGGACCTTATCGCCTCTGAAACCCGGCTGTATAAAACCCGCCGGGCGCAGCTGAACGACTCCGAATCCGAGCTGCGGGACGCGCTGACGTCGGTCAATAAAGAGCTGGATATCACCCAGCGGCTGGTGAAAAGCGGCGCGGCGAGCCACGTGGAAGTGCTGCGCCTGCAGCGGCAAAAAAGCGACCTGGGCCTGAGAATAACCGATCTGCGTTCGCAGTATTACGTGCAGGCGCGCGAGGCGCTGTCGAAGGCCAATGCCGAAGTGGATATGCTGGAAGCCATCATCAAAGGGCGTGAGGATTCGGTCACCCGCATGACCGTGCGCTCGCCGGTGCGCGGCATCGTGAAGAACATTCAGGTGACCACCATCGGCGGCGTTATTCCGCCGAACGGCGAGATGATGGAGATTGTGCCGGTGGACGATCACCTGCTGATTGAGGCCCGGCTCTCCCCGCGCGACATCGCCTTTATTCACCCCGGCCAGCGCGCGCTGGTTAAAATCACCGCCTACGATTACGCCATTTACGGCGGGCTGGAAGGCACCGTGGAAACCATCTCCCCGGACACCATTCAGGACAAGGTGAAGCCGGAAATCGTCTACTACCGGGTGTTTATCCGCACCAACCAGGACTACCTGGTGAACAAAGTCGGCCACCACTTCTCCATCTCACCGGGGATGGTGGCGACCGTGGACATTAAAACCGGGCAGAAAACCATCGTTGAGTACCTGATTAAGCCGTTCAACCGCGCCCGCGAGGCGCTGCGCGAACGTTAATTGACCATCTATCCCGCTGGTGCTGAAGGAATTTTGTACGAACAGCACTCGGCGGGATTTCTCTTTAGACGGCTGGTCACGCGCGTAATAAATCTGTTATACTCGCCGGTACACATTGGGGCTGATTCTGGATTCGACGGGATTTGCGAAACCCAAGGTGCATGCCGAGGGGCGGTTGGCCTCGTAAAAAGCCGCAAAAAAATAGTCGCAAACGACGAAAACTACGCTTTAGCAGCTTAATAACCTGCTCTGAGCCCTCTCTCCCTAGCTTCCGCTCTTAAGACGGGGATCAAAGAGAGGTCAAACCCAAAAGAGATCGTGTGGATGCCTTGCCTGGGGTTGAAGCATTAAAACTAATCAGGATAGTTTGGTAATGGCGTGTCTGTCCGCAGTTGCCCGGCGAATGTAAAGACTGACTAAGCATGTAGTACCGAGGACGTAGAAATTTCGGACGCGGGTTCAACTCCCGCCAGCTCCACCAAAATTCTCCATCGGTGATTACCAGAGTCATCCGATGAAGTCCTAAGAGCCCGCATGGCGCAAGCCCTGCGGGCTTTTTTGTGTCTGTAACCTTCCGAGACGATCCGCCTGAATCCAGTAAAATTGGTACACATATAGGTACACGCTATACCGTGGTCCATTAATCGTGTACCAATTATGGAAGGGATTCAGACCTGGCGAGCATCACACGCCCCCTCACTAACAACGAAATCCTTAAAAGCCAAGCCTCGGGGAAAAAGACTTCACCCTTCATGATGGTGACGGCCTATTCTTGCTCGTCAAAGCCTCCGGTAAGAAGCTGTGGCGTTTTCGCTACCAACGTCCAGTAAATGTTAGCCGAACCAATTTAAGTCTCGGTTCATACCCTGCCCTTACTCTCACAGCAGCTCGCCAAATTCGCGACCAACATTTATCTACGCTCTCGCAGGGGAAGGATCCACAACAGCAGCAAGAACAAGCGTCAGAACAACGCCAGATTGAATTAGACAGCATTTTCTCAACTGTGGCTGCTAACTGGTTCCAGATGAAAAGCAAAAGCGTCACAGAAGATTATACAAAAGACATCTGGCGTTCTTTGGATAAAGACGTGTTCCCGGCAATCGGCACGATACCCGTACAGGAGATAAAGGCCAGAACGATTGTTGAAGCATTAGAGCCAATTAAAGCGCGCGGAGCTCTGGAGACAGTTAGGCGCTTAGTACAGCGTATTAACGAGATAATGATTTACGCGGTTAATACCGGTCTGATTGATGCCAATCCTGCATCAGGTATTGGTATGGCTTTTGAGAAGCCCAAAAAACAAAATATGCCGACGCTGCGGCCAGAAGAATTACCGAAGCTCATGCGGTCTTTGATTATGTCAAATCTCTCTGTGCCAACTCGTTGTCTAATCGAATGGCAACTCCTGACTCTTGTACGGCCGTCAGAAGCCTCTGGAACACAGTGGGCAGAGATCGACTTCGATTTAAACCTTTGGGTTATTCCAGATGAGCGCATGAAGGCTAAGCGCGAACATGTCGTTCCTTTATCGAAACAAGCTCTCGATATTCTTGAGGTTATGTGGCCTCTGAGCGCCAACCGACAATATGTTTTCCCAAGCCGAAACGCTCCGAAAGAGCCAATGAATAGCCAGACTGCAAATGCCGCATTAAAGCGAATAGGTTATGGCGGTAAGTTGGTTGCTCATGGTCTTTGTTCCATAGCGAGCACAGCACTCAACAAAGCCAGTTTTAATCCTGATGTTATCGAGTCAGCTCTTGCACATAGCGATAAAAACGAAGTTCGCAGAGCTTATAACCGCTCAACATATTTGAATCATAGAAAAGAACTTATGGAATGATGGGGGGATAAAGTATACAGAAAACCTTAAGCCCCCTGATATTTATGTGGTGGAAGATTAAATGTCATCCCATCTTTTTTTAAAGTCCATTTCGGAATCATAAAGCCCAGAATGGGTTCCATCTTCAATTCTTTTTAATGAACTTCTGAATAAATCATACTTTTCATCAACATCATAGTCCTTATTAGTAATGTGTTTGAAAAGGTTATATGGCTTATCCTTTGTTGGTTTTTCGCCAAAATAAAAACCTTCAAAGTCAGGGTAATGAACTAATGTTTTAACCCTCTCGCCTGTATCATCTGCAGCCTTACGTATACTATAATTTATTGACCACATTGCATTCTTTTTACCATCGTCATTAAATTTTTCGTCTAAATCATGCACTGCTATTGCTCGACTTTCAAATTGATTGAATATTTTAATAAAGGTTGGTATATTTGCCTTGCCTCTACAATTAATAACACAATATTTGTGATTCAACTTTTCAGCTGAAATCAAATGCTGATAAGCTAAAAATTCCGTATCCCCTTCAACAAGAAACGCATTCTCGTAAAAGAAGAATTCATTAACGGTAGGGCAACATTTCACCAAGGTTTTTATATTATCCTTTTCAATGTCACTAAAGCTAATCTTATCAGTTTGAAAGTATCCAATTTTATTATTTTCATTACTGACACGAATAAGGGTAGTGTGCGGATTTGTGAGGTCAATAAAAATAGGAGAGTGTGTAGTACATAAAATTTGCCACTCTGACATTTCTGACAGTGAATAAATAGCTTCACTAACCGACCTTATTACAGATGGATGCATATTCATCTCAGGCTCATCAATTAAAAGTATTTTAGGTTTTTCAGATGAAATCGCCGTCTTACCTTTTTTTAGCATACCACGAGAGCTTAACGTTTTAATGGATGCCCATAAAAACGCTCGCTGAACGCCTGAGCCTTGATGTGTTAAAGGTGACCCATTTCCGTTAGTCTCGAAATAAAATCGGCTGCCTTCTTTTATAGCTTTTTCAGGTTCGAATTTACCCACCCCAGTTTCAAACCTAACTTTCAAACCATTAAACATTGACTCAACATTATCTTCAATCCCTTGGCTTATTTCTTTAATACTATCGTCGAGTTCAACTTCAATTTCTTTCGCTAAAACCTGTATTTCACCTAATATCTTTGAGACTTTAGACTTATCGGCTTTAATTTTTTTTAAAGCATTTGATGCTATTAAGTCTTTAACAATCTGTTCAAGTGCTGAAGGTGAGTCATTTGGATTTATTCTGATTGGAGTTGGTAGTCTACTCGCCAGCATTGTATTCCACCCACCGGCTCCGCCTTCCTTCCAATCATTAACTTTATTACTAAAACTATACTTCTTTCCTGATTCATCAGCTTTACTCCATACAACTTTGAATTTTGCGCATTCTCCAAAATCAGGATCATCTGTAATATGCCATTCTCTACCAATCGTATCTATATCATCCTGAGTAATATCAACAAAAACACCTGTGATTTCGATAGGAGCACTCTCATCACGATTATGAAAATCATCAATACTTCTTGCCGATCCGATTGAATGATAAGCTTCATAAGCATCTAAAACAGTAGACTTACAGCAATTATTTCTACCTATTAAAATTACAACATTATCAATTAGTACTTTTGTCTCTGAGGATATACCTTTAAAGTTTTTAATAATTAGAGCATTAAGTTTCATTATCACTCCTTTCAATTATTTATTTCTTGCGCGTAAATTATTACACGATCTCCATAGTCGGTAACTTTCACCTGCTCATACATTAATTCAATCTCATCATAGCTAAATGTTCTTGATCCTATCTTTCCTCTATTAAAAAGAACCTCAAACATTTCACTCGACAACGAAATATCTTTAAAAGAATCATATTCGAGTAATACACCACCTTTTGGCCCTAAGGTTAAACACTCCTGAATGCTACGAGTTATGCTCATTTCTGGTGTACGGGGATTTGAAGAGGGTGGCGTATCCTGCTGATTGATTTCGTGACAGATTTCAACAACAGAGAGGTGATACGCCATGAGTAAGTCTATCCTGAAGGCTCTGCCTGAGCCAGATACTGCTATTGATCCGCTTCATGAGCTCATTCGCAATGGGGCCCGACAACTGATCGCCAGTGCTGTGGATGCCGAACTGAACGTTATGCTTTCGCAGTACGCCGAATACAGACTTGATGATGGCCGACTGGCTGTCGTCCGTAACGGATATTTACCCTCGCGCACCATCCAGACCGGCATTGGTGATGTTGAAATTAAAGTTCCAAAGGTCAGGGATCGCAGCGGAAGTGGAATATGTTTCAACAGTTCGTTGTTACCACCCTACCTGAAGCGGGCAAAAAATGTCGAAGAGCTTCTGCCGTGGTTGTACCTGCGCGGTATATCTACCGGCGATTTTCATGAAGCGCTGGGCTCTCTGCTCGGCGAGCATGCTTCCGGCCTTTCCGCCAGTACCATCAGCAGGCTCAAACAGCAATGGCAGGATGAGCACCGCCAGTGGTGTCAGAGGGACCTCCATGACGCCCGGTACGTGTACTTCTGGGCCGATGGCATCTACAGCAACGTCCGGCAGGATGACAGGCTCTGCCTGCTGGTTATTATTGGCGTGACTGAACACGGACGTAAAGAGCTGCTTGCGGTGGAGGATGGTTACCGGGAGTCTGAAGCCAGCTGGTCAGAAGTGCTTAATGGTCTTCGGGCCCGTGGGCTGACGGTATCACCAAAGCTGGCAACCGGTGATGGTGCACTGGGATTCTGGAAGGCGCTGGCCAAAATATACCCGGATACCGTACATCAGCGATGCTGGGTGCATAAAACCGCGAATGTGCTGTCCTCTCTGCCAAAATCCGTGCAGCCAAAAGTGAAAAGCGAACTACGGGAGGTCTGGCAGGCGGAAAGTCGTCAGATGGCGAACAAAGCCCTCGATGTACTGCTGGCAAAGTATTCCCCTAAATATCCGGCGGCAATGAACAAACTGGAGAAGGATCGTGAAGAATTGCTGGCGTTTTACGATTTTCCGGCGGAGCACTGGGTGTCCATCAGGACGACTAACCCGATAGAATCGGCGTTTGCGACAGTGCGGTTACGTAGTAGACGGGCAAAAAATTGCGGGTCGAGAGAAACCACGCTTACGATGGTATTCAAACTGCTGCAGTCAGCACAAAAAAACTGGAACCGGCTTCCGGGATTTAATCTGCTAACGCTGGTAGTGAATAACGTCCCGTTTAAGGACGGGGTACAGGTCCACGAAACA
>NZ_DASYBS010000148.1:0-3064 GCF_036500665.1 Cedecea sp. | reverse complement strand
ATCAAAATGGTTGTTACCCTGATCCACCCAATCGCGATGGATGACGGCCTGCGTTTCGCAATCCGTGAAGGCGGCCGTACCGTTGGCGCGGGCGTTGTTGCTAAAGTTATCGCTTAATCGCTGATAACATTTGACGCAATGTACGTGAAAAGGGCATCTTCGGATGCCCTTTTTTATGCCTCAAATACCCCTTTGAATATCCGTTCGCGTTCTGTTTTGCATTTAGTCACTCTTCTTCGCATTCTGCTACACGGCACCCCTTGTAAAGCCAATCATTCTCATTTACACTTTGCGCAGTTTTTGAGCGGGAGTGACCATGTACGTTTGCTTGTGTAACGGCGTAAGCGATAAGACAATTCGCCAGGCGGTGCGGCAGCACCATCCACAGTCTTTTCAGCAGCTTAGGAAGTTTATCCCGGTCGGGAATCAGTGCGGTAAGTGCGTTCGTCAGGCCCGCGAGATTATGCAAGATGAACTGATGCAGATCCCGGAATTTAAAGAGATCGCTTAAAACACACCCATTTTTTTGACTTACTCCTTGCGGCATCTACGCTTCAATAAGTGGAAGCGGAGGATGTCAAAATGAAAGGTGATGTTAAGATAATAAATTATCTCAATAAATTATTGGGAAACGAGCTTGTCGCGATTAACCAGTATTTTCTTCATGCCCGCATGTTTAAAAACTGGGGATTAAAGCGTCTTAATGACGTCGAGTATCACGAGTCTATCGATGAAATGAAACACGCCGATAAATACATCGAGCGTATCCTTTTCCTCGAAGGGCTGCCTAATCTGCAGGACCTTGGCAAGCTCGGAATTGGCGAAGACGTAGAGGAGATGTTGCGTTCCGATCTCAGGCTTGAGCTTGAAGGAGCAAAAGATCTGCGTGAAGCGATAGCGTATGCCGATACTATTCATGATTACGTTAGCCGCGATATGATGATTGAAATCCTTGCCGATGAAGAAGGCCATATCGACTGGCTGGAAACGGAGCTGGATTTAATCCAAAAACTGGGTATCCAGAACTATCTTCAGGCGCAGATACGCGACGAATAACCCCTGTGCTGCTGAGACAGAGGGGAATACTCTCTGTCTTCCTCCATTTCGTCACCCAAAAATCTGCCAGACAAAATTCCCCCATCCCGCGATTGCAAGCCAGGGCCCAAACGGTATTTGCATCACCCTACTGCGTTTGACCAGATAAAGTAATCCGGCAAAAATCATTCCCTGCAGGGAGGCCGCTATGATGACAGCCGGTAGATTTTGCCAGAAATTCCAGGCCCCGATTGCTGCTAACAGTTTAAAGTCACCGTAGCCTAATCCATGCTTGCCGGTGAGGAGCCTGTATATCTGGAAAATTACCCATAGGAAGCCATAGCCCGCTATCGCACCGTACACTGCATGGATAACGTTGTGAGGATTGACCAGACAATGAAAAAGTAGCCCGCACCAGAGTAAGGGGAGGGTGAGTTTATCGGGGAGCAGCAGAGTCTGGAAATCGATAATGCTAAGCGTCAGCGCAAAGCAGAAGTAGAGCGTGATAGCTGCTGGCAGTAGCCAGGCAAATTGTGCATCGGTTGGCATCTCCTCCTCCGTTCCTCAAGGTTAAGGTGAATGGATGCTACCCCGGTGTGGCGAACGCACCAATAAACGTCTCAATACAAAACCCGACTCTGCGTAGCGTCTTCCAAAGATGCCAGAATAGGGGGAGACGGGCCTTTTGCTAACTAAATAGAGTGTGTCGATGAAATTTCGACCCGTGCTGCTTGCAAGCTGGCTTGAAACCCGTATAATGCGCGGGCTGTCTTAATAGACAGCTGGTTCAATATGAACCCTGATGGCAGTCAGTAGAAGAAATTCAGTTGCTATCAAACAATGTCCCCAATTGGGGGACTATGTATGAACGATTACACTCCCCCATCAATCGTAATGGGTGCGAGTAGTAATTTTTTTCGTCTATAAAATAATTGGAGCTCTGGTCTCATGCAGAACCAAAGAATCCGTATCCGCCTTAAAGCGTTTGATCATCGTCTGATCGATCAATCAACTGCGGAAATCGTCGAGACTGCTAAGCGCACTGGTGCGCAAGTCCGTGGTCCGATCCCGCTGCCGACCCGCAAAGAGCGCTTTACCGTTCTGATCTCCCCGCACGTCAACAAAGACGCGCGCGATCAGTACGAGATCCGCACTCACAAGCGTCTGGTTGACATCGTTGAGCCAACTGAGAAAACCGTTGATGCTCTGATGCGTCTGGATCTGGCTGCCGGTGTAGACGTGCAGATCAGCCTGGGTTAATCAGGTCATTGACGATTGAGAGGTTGAAACAATGATTGGTTTAGTCGGTAAAAAAGTGGGTATGACCCGTATCTTCACTGAAGACGGCGTTTCTATCCCAGTAACCGTAATCGAAGTAGAAGCAAACCGTGTTACTCAGGTTAAAGACCTGGCTAACGACGGCTACCGTGCTGTTCAGGTGACCACTGGTGCTAAAAAAGCTAACCGTGTAACCAAGCCGGAAGCTGGTCACTTCGCTAAAGCTGGCGTTGAAGCTGGCCGTGGTCTGTGGGAGTTCCGTCTTGCTGAAGGCGAAGAGTTCACCGTAGGTCAGGACATTAGCGTTGAGCTGTTTGCTGAAGTTAAAAAAGTTGACGTAACCGGTACCTCTAAAGGTAAAGGTTTCGCAGGTACCGTTAAGCGCTGGAACTTCCGTACCCAGGACGCTACCCACGGTAACTCCTTGTCTCACCGCGTTCCGGGTTCTATCGGTCAGAACCAGACTCCGGGCAAAGTGTTCAAAGGCAAGAAAATGGCAGGCCAGCTGGGTAACGAACGTGTAACCGTTCAGAGCCTGGACGTAGTACGTGTTGACGCTGAGCGCAACCTGCTGCTGGTGAAAGGTGCGGTCCCGGGTGCAACCGGTAGCGACCTGATCGTTAAACCAGCTGTGAAGGCGTAAGGGGATAGCAATGGAATTAGTATTGAAAGACGCGCAAAGCGCGCTGACTGTTTCCGAAACTACCTTCGGTCGTGACTTCAACGAAGCGCTGGTACACCAGGTTGTTGT
>NZ_DASYBS010000147.1:0-7958 GCF_036500665.1 Cedecea sp. | reverse complement strand
CGCGAAGGCGCCAATATCCAGATCGTGCAAAACGGTCAGGAAGTTGCACGCGTTGACGGCCCTTACGGTGAAGAAGGCATGATCGTGCAGCAGTTCCACCCGCTACCACAGTTCGAAGGCAGCTATACGCTGATCGGCAGTTGGCTGGTTGACGATCAACCCTGCGGTATCGGTCTGCGTGAAGACCGCGAACTGATCACCCAGGATCTGTCCCGTTTCTACCCGCACATTATTCTCGGTTAACGATCAAATTCATTAGTAACAGGCGCGACAATATCGCGCCTTTTTTATGCCTTCCGTCTGGTGATTAATCGATTAACCTTTTATACTCGATATGTCTGTTCTCCTCGGGCGGAGCAACCAGATATGAAGAAACTGACGTCCATTATTCCACCGCAAGTCAACCTGGCGAACGGATGTTTTACCGCGCCTGATATCCAGTACAAATCCACTACCCTGGGCAGTTTGGCTGGGATCTTCGCCGATCCCGTCGCATGGAGCGCTATGCCTGCGGAGTTTGCTGTATATCAGGTAGAAATGTTGCCCTCCATCCAGCAAGAAGGCGAACTGTTTGTTGGTACCACTCACCTGCAACCTGGCCGCGTGGGTAACGAATTCTTTATGACCCGCGGGCATTTCCATCAGCGACCCGAACAGGCGGAATTCTATTTTGGCCTGCGCGGTCAGGGTTTGTTGTTGCTGCAACACCAGGACGGTGCGTGCACGCTGGAGCAGGTTTCGCTCGGCAGCGTTCATCATATTCCTTCCTTCACCGCTCACCGCCTGATCAACATCGGTGATGAGATGCTCTCTGCATTGGCCGTCTGGCCAACAATCGCTGGCCACAACTACGATGCGCTACAACCACAAGGATTCAAATTACGCATATTTGCCGACGGCGCCGGTTGGAAAGCGGAGGCACAATATGAGTGACTCGATGCTTAAATTTGGCCTGGATGTCTACATTAACGACCATCCGATGGGGTTTTGCTATGGCGATGAGGTAATTGGCCCCTTGCCGGAAATTCGGACATTGGAGCAAATCCGTCGCTCGCTACGTGATCCGGACTGCAGCGGGCCAGAACAGGTCTATGCCATCGCCATGGACGTCGCCAAACAGCAGCATTTGGCTGAATTGAAGAAACGCATGTTGCTGTTCGGTATTGTGACCTATGCCAAAGGTCAGTTAGGTCAGGAACCCGTTCGCAGCCAAGGGCATGTGCACCGTATCAGCACGCACAGTGGCTGGTCACCGCCGGAGCTGTATGAAATCTGGCAAGGGAAGGCAATCATTTATATGCAAGAACGCGTAGAGCATGAGCCAGGGCGCTGTTTTGCCGTCCATGCCGGCCCTGGTGAAAAGGTGCTGGTACCACCAGGATGGGCGCACGCCACAATTTCAGCCGACCCCAGTCAACCATTGACCTTCGCTGCCTGGTGCGATCGTGAATATGGTTTTGAATATGATGCGGTTCGTGAATACAAAGGGCTGGCGTGGTATCCGTTGTTACAGGGCAATAATATTATCTGGCAGCAGAACCCGCGCTATCAGTCCGGCAGGCTCCATGCCATCGGACCACGCCAATATCACGAATTCGGTCTGAGCGACGACCCTTTGTACCTACAGTTTGAAACCGATCCAGCGCGTTTCCAGTTCATTTCCAAACCGGGCAGCGTAGCGGAAAAATGGCAACGATTTGAGCCGTAAAGACCACTGTCTTGCTCAATAACAGGAAATTTCATACCTTATGAATTTCGAGTTGCAGCTAGGCGCCCAGCTCACTCATCCCCAGGCGCTTACTTAAGTAAGTAACTGGGGGGACAAATCTGCCGGGAGCAGATTTGAACGCTGCTAGCAGCGGCCCCAAAGGGGTGTGGCCCATGGACGGGCCACATAACTGAGTGCAGGTAACAACGCTGCAACTTGAAAGGCGACGGATATTATGAGAACAGGCCGCAGGCCACCCCTGCCGCTGCCAACACTAATAACCCAAGCATCGCTTTCACCGGAGAAAGCCCTCGTTTAGCCATCAGATACCAGGTCACCAGCACTACCATCAGCGGCATCAGGTTAGGGAAAATGCCGTCCAGCATTTGCTGCAGATGAATATTCACCCCGTCTTTGGTAACAAACTCCAGACCAGTCCCCAGTTTGACGTAGCTCGCCGCTACACCGCCCATGACGAACACTCCCAGTAGGGAAAGTGCTTCTCGCAGCCGTGAGGACTTGCTACTGACTAGCATCTCCACCGAGCCGGAGCCCATATGGTAACCTTTCATAAACAGCCAGTAGGAACCAGGAATGACGATCAGGCTGAACGCAATGATGTAAAACAGTGGGCCAATCACACTGCCACCGGCCGCCAGCGCCATACCTATACTCAATAAAATCGGGATCAGCATGCCCGGCACCATTGAGTCGCCAATACCGGCCACCGGCCCCATCAGCCCCACTTTGAGCGTGTTGATGGTTTCCCCGTCGATCGGCTCGCCGTTGGCGCGCTTTTCTTCCAGTCCAATCACCATGCCGTTAACAATCGCACCCAGCTGTGGCTCGGTATTGTAAAACGAGGTATGGCGGCGAATGGCTTCAATACGCTGCTGTTTATCCTGATACAGTTTTTTCAGCGCCGGCATCATGCTCAGACAAAAACCGTAAGATTCCAGGCGTTCGAAGCTCATCGATGACAGGTTGTACATCATCCAACTGCGCCAGCAACGGCGCAGATCCTGCTTATTCAATTTTGGTGTTGGCATATCCATCAGAATTCATCCTCATCATCAGCCTGAGGCGTGGCCTGTGCGGCGACCACCTGCGGCTCTGGCTTATAGTTGTAGTGAATCAGTGCCAGCAGCGCGCCGACAATCACCAGCGCCACCATATTCAGTTTGAGGAAAACAATGCAGATGAACCCCACCAGGAAGTAAATCAGCATGCTGTAGCTTTTAATGATCTGTTTGAGAAGTATGGCGATGCCAACTGCAGGCAAAATACCACCCACTACGTTCATGGTGGTCAACACCAGCGCCGGCAAGCTGTCCATAAAGGCGTTGATATAACGCGCTCCAAAAAAGACAGCGATAAACGTTGGCACAAAACGCAGCAAGAAGTTAGTGACCTGCGGCCAGATGGCACTATTGAGGTAAATCCCCCGTTCATCACCACGCTCTACAGCCAGATCTGCACGGTGATTCCAGTAAGAATTGAGTACCATCATGGCGTTGAACAACACCGTACCCATGATGCCAATCGTCGCCGCCAGCGCGACTGCCACCTCGGTTCCTTTACCAGAAAGAATGCCCAGCGCAATCGCCGGGAACGCCACAAAGTTGAGATCGGCCGGCATCGAACCACCCGGCGTTACCATAGCGATATATACCGCCTGTACCGCAACACCGATGATAATGCCGGTCTGTACATCGCCGAGAATAGCCCCCACCAGCATGCCGGAAACTAACGGGCGGCTGAGAATATACCAGCCTCCGGTCAATCCCAGCAGCCAAGGGCTGCTCAGCGCGCCGAGATAGCAAAGTATCCCGATAAGCGTCGCTTCAAACCACATAGTTAACTCCTGCCGTTCAGGCTTATTTGAGTTTCTTTTTTGCGTCCAACCAACTGAAATGACTGGCATCAGGGACTAAACGGAATTCGATGGCATGCCCGTGTTCAGCCAGGAAATCAAAAGCAGCGGCTTCTGTGACACTCACCGATTGATTCGGGCCGATAGTCACCGTTTCCTTACGGGCAGACATCGGTCCAACGTTGATCTTCTTGTTACGATTATTGAGATCGATCCCTGCTTCCATCAGCCTACGCAGCGTGACCGGCGATTTGCCAATCACAAAATATTGCTTGTCGCTGGCGATCACTTTCGGCAGTTTTTCTATCGCTTGCTGCACGGTAAACAGCCACACCTTAGTGTCCTGTACAGCCCCCTTCATCACCGATGACAGCAGTGGATCAGCCGCCACCTCATCATCAATCGCCACGATGCCGTCACAGGGCAATTCCTTTGCCCAGCGGGTTACCAATTGACCGTGGATAACCCGGTCGTCGATACGTACAAATGAAATGGCCATATTCTTTCCTCAGAAATCGTCCAATTGCGCCGTTGGCGCCGGACGAGCAAGGGCTATTGCCTCACCCCCCTGTGCCACCAGCTCTTGTGCCGCCTGTTGAACATCCTTCCCCTCCAGCAATTCGGCGCTCATCAATAACATCGGGAAATTCACCCCCGTCACCACGGCCATTGGCACGGGTATTTCGGGATCAAAAGCATGGCGGCAGGCCACGTTGTAAGGCGTGCCACACAGCATGTCGCACAGCACCAGTACACCATCAGCCCCCGCACTCACGCGGTGCAGTTCGGCAGCAAAATCTTGTTTAAAAGCCTCAATACCGGCGCTTTCGCTCAGGCCGACATAACTGGTTCCTGGCAGTTCGCCATAAACCATACGCGCACTGGTCATCAGTGCTTCAGCCATTGGGCCATGAGAAATCACAATCACTTTCAACATGATACTTATCCCCTTACCCAGGCTTTAATCGTGCCAAGGGTTTTGCCCAAGCTTCGGCCATGAGGGCTAATGCGATACGCTCCTACTGCGGCCGGTACGATAAAGGTTTCCGCGTAATGCACCACAAAGGGAGCGAAATACCCACCGGGGCTTTCGATCACCGCCTCTTCGCCTTCAACCAAGTTCAGCACATTGACCCGGCCCTCTGTATGATGCAGTACCGGCCCGCTAAACCAGTGACGTCGCGTTTCGATAAATTCACGCTCATGCAGACCGGTCCGCTCTTCTTGCCAGCCTTCTCCCTCGGCAACGGGTTCAATACGGTTCACCAGATGCTTCGTTACCCAGTCGGTGTCACAGTGCCAGTTGATCACCTGCTCGCCGTGCCGTAGGTGCACAGGGCGTGGTTGACCATCTAATCCCAGGCGGCCCCAGTCCCACAATTTGAACGTGAAAATGTATGGCGTAGCACTGATTTCCAACACCATGGAGCCCGCGCCTGAGCAATGCACCGTACCCGCAGGGATCAAGAAGTGATCGTGTTTATGCGCCGGGAACCGATTAACAAAACGCTGATCATCAAATGCCTTTTCACCTCTTTGGGCTATGGCAAGATCTGCCATCATCGCCTGTGGGTCTGCGCCATTTTTTATGCCCAGATACACTTCAGCTCCCGGTTCAGCGGCCAGAATGTAATAGCTTTCATCCTGGGTATAATGCATACCAAAGTGCTGTTGGATGTATTCCGTCAGCGGGTGAACCTGGAAGCTGAGGTTCTGCCCACCGACGGTGTCCAACAAGTCAAAACGAATGGGGAATTCAGCCCCAAAGCGGGCATGTACCTTTTCGCCCAATAAGGGCTGTGGATACAGCAGTACCAAATCCTGTGAGGGGATCTCGACCCGAACGTCACCAAAACGCATTAGCAGGCTGTTTTCCTCGGGCACGCAGTCAAAACACCACGCGTAGTTGGCTGCCGTCGGGTCGAGATCAAACTGGTTTTTCATCCACTGGCCGCCCCAGATGCCGGGGTCAAAAAAAGGCACTACGCGGAATGGGCGTTGAGTTGCCTGCTGTAATCCAGCATGGAATGCCGTACCGGACACTAATGTCGGTTTACCGGCCTGGTTCGTGTCCAATACAAAATCCGCACGCTGAAGCAGTGGCGTTTTATGGCGATCGAAGACCCGCCATTCGACAAAGAATGCCCGCTTGTAGCGACGTAATACATCTTCATCCACATTGCCCGCGCCCCAGTTACCCAGCTCGCCACGGCGGAAGCGCTGCTGTATTTCCCAGCGTGCCATATCGGCATACACCAGCACATCCCCTTCGGCGATTAACGCGGCGCCCGGCCCATATACCACGACCAGCCCACTGTCGACGCGCGCAATCTGATCACGTAACTGCTGTATACGTTCAATATCAAAAAATTCGGGCATTTCATGGCATGACAGCACGCCAAACACACGGTCATCCGTTAGATTGCGCTCAATCATCGCGTGAATATGCGGTTCATCGTATTTGGCCAACTCGGCGTTGATGCTGCAGGCTGGTTGCAGAGGATTGATAAAATGCTCAGTGAGTTCTGCCAGATTCACCCCATGGTAGCAATCCACGATCAACAGGATTTTGCGCAACCCAAGGGCAGCCACTTTGCGACTAACAGCCTCAGTCACAGCCTGCCATCCTTCCCAGGCGGCGTCGTCATACCCCTGGACGGTCACTTCCGGGAACTTGTCGTAGCTCGTAGCCTTATACTGTTGCTCTGCCATATTGTTCTGCCTATGAACTGAATACATAGCAAAAGATTAATCGATTAACCTTATTGCAAACAGGCTGATTAACGAGATTAACCTCATAAAACCGATAACAAGCGCGTAAAAAACCGAATTTTCGTGACATTAATCACGATTTATTTTCGTTATTTTAAAAAATTAGGTTAATCGTTATACCTTAGTCTGAAAAACAGTACCGACAGGACATCAAATGAGCACAATTACCTTGGCGGACGTCGCCGCACATGCAAAAGTTTCTACCGCCACGGTATCGATGGTATTGCGCAACCGCGGCCGCATATCGGATGACACCCGTAAGCGAGTCCTGAGCGCCATTGATGAATTGGGCTACGTATACAACCAGACCGCCGCTAACCTGCGTAATCGCAGCAGCAATCAGGTCGGTCTGCTACTGCACGATATCACCAATCCGTTTTATGCAGAGATGACCGCTGGGCTTAGCCAAGAGATGGAACGTCATCAGTTGATGCTATTTCTGGCTAACAGCGAAGAGTCGGCTGACAGACAGCAAAAATTTGTCGACTCGCTGCTGCAGAACAGTGCCAGCGGCATGGTGCTGTGCGCCGCCCGGCAAACACCTACCCTGTTTTTTGAAACACTGAAACGCCGCAAGATACCGGCCATTATGGTAGTCCGCCCGGTGGCCGATGCGCACTTTGACTTTGTCGGCACCGATAATTTCTTGGGCACCCAATTGGCGACTCAGCACCTGCTGGATTTGGGACACCGTCATATCGCGTTTATTGGGGGCTCCATCAGCTCTACCACCCGCGCGCAGCGGCTTGGAGGCTACACCAGCAAGCTGGTTGAACACGGCATTGTGGTAAAAGGGGAATGGATCGTAGACAGTGAAGCGAGCCAGAGCTCTGGTGCCAGAGCTGCGGAACAGTTGTTGATGGCCCACCCTGAAATCACTGCAGCGTTGTGCTATCAGGATATTGTTGCGTTGGGTGTGATGCAGACATTACGTAAGTTCGACCGCCAGGTTGGCAGAGATTTTGCGTTGATTGGGTTTGATGATATTACCGAAGCGTCTTTGGTACAGCCGGGTTTAACCACCGTATCAGTGGCCTCACGCGAGATCGGTCGCAAGGCTGGAGAATTGCTGTACAGTCGTATTCAAGGCAATGATGAGCCGCCAAAACGCATCATTCTGCCACCGTCATTGGTGATCCGGGAATCTTGCGGTTTTGCCAATAAATCTACGCCAGCCTAAGCTGGCGTGACAGATTAGCCGACCTGTACCGACAACATGCTCAAAGAGCTCATCTCGATACCATCTACCGGTACGGTGATTTCTTCCTTGCCGTCCCAACCACCGAGCACATACAGCAGTGGCAGGAAATGTTCCGGCGTTGGGTTCGACAACGCCGCACCTTCGTGCTGCATAAAATTCACCAGCGGATGGTTATTACCCTGATAAGTCAGGTTATCCCGCACGAATTTATCAAACGATGCCGCCCACGGATACGGGGTAGCTTCGCCCTGCCATTTGACCATGCGCAGATTATGCACCACGTTGCCGCTGGCGACGATCATCACCCCTTGATCACGCAATGCTGCCAGCTTGCGACCCAGCTCATAATGATATTCTGCCGGCTGGGTACCATCGATGCTGAGCTGTACGATCGGGATATCCGC
>NZ_DASYBS010000146.1:0-4713 GCF_036500665.1 Cedecea sp. | reverse complement strand
GTGGCGAGTCGGGGTGTCATATTCAACGTGGGAAGTGTTGATGGTGATACCACGAGCTTTTTCTTCTGGTGCGTTATCGATCTGGTCGAATGCACGAGCAGAACCACCGTAGGTTTTCGCCAGAACGGTAGTGATTGCAGCGGTCAGCGTTGTTTTACCATGGTCAACGTGGCCGATAGTACCGACGTTAACGTGCGGTTTTTTACGTTCAAACTTTTCTTTAGACATCGATTGTCCCTCTAAGACACGGATAAATCGGTGGTATCACCACATCAACCAGGCATATGCCTGAATTAGCTGAATGCATTAAACAGAAGAGAAACAGGAAGGAGATAAAGAAATGGTGCTGATAGGCAGATTCGAACTGCCGACCTCACCCTTACCAAGGGTGCGCTCTACCAACTGAGCTATATCAGCACATCTTGTTGGAGCGGGCAGTGGGAATCGAACCCACATCATCAGCTTGGAAGGCTGAGGTAATAGCCATTATACGATGCCCGCATCATGGAACTCGGCTACCTGAATCTTTCTGTAGTGAACACGAGAGAAGGTCTCTCAGCATTCGAGCCGACAAGCTGGAGCTTATCGTCCCGGGCTTCGCAATGCGTTGCCGAATATGGTGGTGGGGGAAGGATTCGAACCTTCGAAGTCGATGACGGCAGATTTACAGTCTGCTCCCTTTGGCCGCTCGGGAACCCCACCTGGGGTACTTGATGGTGCCGGCTACCGGAATCGAACTGGTGACCTACTGATTACAAGTCAGTTGCTCTACCTACTGAGCTAAGCCGGCATCAAGTAGCGCGCATTCTAGGAAGACAGAGCCGCGCATGCAACAAAAAAATTGCATAAAATGCACTACCGCTCACATTTTGTGCTAGATCTCGAAAATATGATGGCTAAAGCACCAATTGAGAACAAATTTCCATCATTACCGCCTGCCATATTGCCTGACCTGACGTTTTGTTATTGTAGAATGGCAATCGTGAGTCCTGAAAGGGGCTAGTTATGCAACGATTACTGGCAGACCTCTCTTTTACCTAAGCGTAACGTGATGTATTCGCCGTAATACGTCACTGCTGTTGATTTTTTCTTATCGTTCTCTCCATTCCGGTGTTACCCTCCTGCCCACTATTGAAAAGTTAAATACGCTGCATACTTTTGATGCACTACGTTTGATTTCATACGTTAGAGAATGCAGTGCGTAAATTTTGTCCTGAATTACAGGCAGAAGCATGCTTATGAGTAATAAAGAGCAAATGTTGGCAACGACCCCATATCTACAATTTGACCGGAGCCAGTGGGCGGCTTTGCGTGACTCAGTCCCCATGACGCTAACCGAAGGGGAAATAGCCCGGTTAAAAGGCATTAACGAAGACCTCTCCCTGGAAGAAGTGGCCGAGATTTATCTGCCGCTGTCTCGCCTGCTCAATTTTTATATCAGTTCAAACCTGCGGCGCCAGGCGGTACTCGAGCAGTTCCTTGGCACAAACGGACAACGCATTCCCTATGTCATTAGTATTGCGGGCAGTGTGGCGGTCGGGAAGAGCACTACAGCTCGCGTACTGCAGGCTTTGCTGAGCCGCTGGCCTGAGCATCGCCGGGTTGAGCTGATTACCACTGATGGCTTCCTTCATCCCAATAAAGTGCTCAAAGAGCGCAACCTGATGAAGAAGAAAGGCTTCCCGCAATCCTATGATATGCATCGCCTGGTGAAGTTTGTCTCTGATATCAAATCTGGCGCAACCAATGTGACAGCACCGGTTTACTCACATCTCGTGTATGACGTGATTCCTGACGGTGACAAGATAGTTGCCCAGCCGGATATATTAATCCTGGAAGGGTTGAACGTTTTGCAAAGCGGGATGGATTATCCGCACGATCCGCATCATGTATTTGTTTCGGATTTTGTAGATTTTTCTATTTATGTCGATGCGCCGGAAGAGTTATTACAAAACTGGTATATCAATCGTTTCCTGAAATTCCGGGAAGGCGCTTTTACCGATCCAAACTCTTATTTCCATAGCTATGCAAAACTTTCTCAGGATGAAGCTGTGAATATTGCCATGCAGTTATGGAAAGAGATTAATCTATTGAATTTACAGCAGAACATATTACCAACACGCGATCGCGCAAGCTTAATAATGACAAAAAGTGCTAATCATGCCGTTGACTGCGTTAAGCTGAGAAAATAATAAGGCGAGGGGGAAATCCCCCTCTCTTTAATTCACACCACGCAGGGAAATTTCACCGCCAACCCAAGACTTTATTACGCTATCCTGTTCCAGCAATAATCCCCCCTGCTCGTTGATCCCGCGAGAAATACCATAAATCTCACGTTCACCGATAATGAGCTTTACCGGACGATGAATAAAATTATCCAGCTTTTCCCAGCGAGGCAGAAACGGTACCAGACTTTCCTGCTCAAATAGCTGCAGCGCCGCACGAAGCTCCTGAATAAGCGTTATGGCCAACGTATTCCTGTCAATACGGATACCGGCTTCCTGCAGGTTAATCCAGCCCTGGTTAATCACATCTGTAGCTACGCTGCGCATCGCGAGATTAATCCCTGCTCCAATTACTATCTGTGCAGCGTCCCCCGTTTTGCCCGTGAGCTCAACCAGAATACCGGCAAGCTTGCGATCGCTGAGATAGAGGTCATTTGGCCATTTAACTCTGACCTCTTCGGCACCAAGCCTCTGCAATACTTCGGCCATTACGATGCCAATAACAAGGCTGAGACCAATTGCCGCCGCAGGTCCCTGCTCCAGACGCCAGTACATGGACAGATAAAGATTTGCCCCAAAGGGCGAAAACCACTGGCGGCCTCGTCTGCCACGCCCAGCCTGCTGGTATTCGGCTATACAGGCATCACCGGACTGAAGGGTGCTGAGGCGATCGAGCAGATACTGATTGGTCGAATCAATCACCGGTAGCACAGCTACTGTACCACTATCGATTTGCGACTTAATGAAGCTTTCATCCAGCAGCTGGATGGGCTCCGGCAAGCTGTAGCCTTTGCCCGGAACGGTGAAAACATCAATACCCCAGTCTCTCAACGTTTGAACATGCTTATTAATCGCGGCACGGCTCATGCCTAATTGCTCACCCAGGTGCTCGCCGGAATGAAACTCGCCGTCTGCAAGAATACTGATTAACGTTAACGGAACTCGATTATCTTTCATGCGATAGTCTCCACGGCGCTGACTTCACCTTTACCGCCCATAAAACGAACCTCAGGCTCAAGCCAGACATCAAACTTTTCTCCGACTCGCTGGCGAATATAATGAGCGAGGGCAATTACATCCGCGCTGCTTGCCTCATCTTCATTAATAATAACAAGGGCCTGCTGCTGATGAACCGCTGCGCCACCGATGCGATGGCCCTTGAGCTGGCATTGATCGATCAGCCAGCCCGCAGCAAGCTTAACGCTAGCGTCAGGTTGCGGATAATGAGGCACGTCCGCCACGTTGGAAATCAGTTTTTCTGCCTGTTCGGCACTAATAACGGGGTTTTTGAAGAAACTGCCGGCATTACCATTCACTTTTGGATCGGGCAGCTTCGAGGTTCTCATAGTGCAGACGCTTTCAAAAATCTGCTGAGGCGTAACGGTAGCCGGATCTAATTTAGTCAGATCACCATAGTTGAGCACAGGCACCCATGCTTTCGGCAGGCGGTAACCGACAGCAACTATCGCGAAGCAATCCTGGTAATCGTGTTTGAAGATGCTGTCACGGTAGCCAAAGCGGCACTCTTCGTTTGTTAACCGCAACGCGCGACCGCTGTTTAGCTCAACACAATCGACGTAATCACAGACCTTTTTTATTTCGACCCCATATGCACCAATATTTTGGATTGGCGAGGAGCCAGCGCAACCAGGGATCAAAGCAAGATTCTCCAGACCCGGCATGCCATGCTCCAGGGTGTATTCCACCAGATGGTGCCAGTTTTCACCGGCGCCAACATGCAGTAACCACGCATCGTCAGTTTCAGTCACCTGAATCCCTTTGATACGATTAACAATCACCGTCCCCTCAAAGTCCTGGAGGAAAAGGACGTTACTGCCTTCACCCAGAATAAGAACCGGCTGCTGAGCATGCATCGCGGCGGTCCATGCTTCAGTAAGCTGTTGTACAGATTCAGCGATGACAACACGCGCAGCAGTTGCCTGAATACCAAAGGTATTGAAGGGTTTAAGAGAGGTGTTCATGTCAGCCATTTTCCGGAATATTAACCCAATTAGTTTACCCGATCCTGCCGGGATTGGCTTGCCTGTCTCGGTATAACGCATACAGCAAAAAACCCCGGCCTTGCGGTCGGGGTTGATGCTTATTTTATCGCATTTGATGCCTGGCAGTTGTATGCCGGGCTGTCCTGCCCGTCACCCTGCGGCAGCCTCCGGCTGTGCAAATCCGTTCCCGACTTAGTATTCGTATCAGCCTGATACTCACCCCTCCGGGGCCGCCGCAGGCGGCGTTCAAAATCGTTCCCGACGATTTTGTCCCACTCAGGAGAGCGCTCACCGACAAACAACAGATAAAACAAAAGGCCCAGTCTTTCGACTGAGCCTTTCGCTTTTATTTGATGCCTGGCAGTTCCTACAGTACTCGTATCATCCTGATACTCGCCCCTTTGGGGCCGCCGCACACGGCGTTCAAACGTGTTCCCGACACGTTTGTCGCATGCCCATGCTCGTGCAGATAATTTCCTGATACC
>NZ_DASYBS010000145.1:0-1635 GCF_036500665.1 Cedecea sp. | reverse complement strand
GACTGCTGCGCCGCAGCGCATAAATCTTGCATCCAGGCGGCCGTTTGTTCATCCCGTAGCCAAACGGCCGCTGACATCACTTGCGCCCTGAATTATCATAGTCGCCTCATTGCGCCAGCTAACCATCCGCTGGTCGTTCAGCGCCAGCCAAAGGATCCGTTGTGCAAAAAAAATTAGACTCGCTGCTGGCGGCAGCAGGCATTGAGCTGCCCGATCAGCAGAAACAGCAGCTGCTGGGCTATGTCGGCATGCTGGATAAGTGGAACAAGGCTTATAACCTCACGTCGGTGCGCGATCCGCAGCAAATGCTGGTGCGCCACATCCTCGACAGCATCGTGGTCAACCCGCATCTGCAGGGCTCGCGTTTTATCGATGTCGGCACCGGCCCCGGCTTGCCGGGCATTCCGCTGGCGATCGTGCGTCCGGACGCGCATTTCACGCTGCTCGACAGCTTGGGCAAGCGCGTGCGTTTCCTGCGTCAGGTGCAGCATGAGCTGGGCCTGAACAATATCGAACCGGTGCAGAGCCGCGTCGAAGCGTTTCCGGCCGAGCCGCCGTTCGATGGCGTGATCAGCCGCGCGTTCGCTTCGCTGCAGGATATGCTGTCCTGGTGTCATCACCTGCCGGCGAAAGGGCAGGGGCGTTTTTACGCGTTGAAAGGCGTGCGCCCGGATGAAGAGCTGACGCAGCTGCCGGCAGGCGTTAGCCTGGAGTCTATCGTGCGGCTGCAGGTGCCTGAACTGGAAGGCGAACGCCATCTGGTGATTCTTAAGGCAAACTGAGTTTGCTTTTGATCAAACAAGCGTGAATTAAAGGCAGTACCAGGCAAAAAGATAAGCAGGCTAATTAGTTGAGCGCTTTTTTTAGTTAATTTACTTCCCATTAACACAAAAAACGCGGCTAATTAGCGACAATAGAGTAATTGCATTTGGAAATAGTCACGTTAGCAATCATGTGCGAAAGATTGGCGTTTGCTGCTAATGTTAATTGGCTGTTGGAATATTGCCCCGCTGCTTGTCAATAAAAGGTTTTCATCGGGTATACGGATTGTTTTTGAACAGTTAACTGATAATGTTTTGATTTATATAATCTTTTGATCGCTCAAATTGCTAAAGACGGTTTGGTTGACCATCGGCTATAAATCAGGAAGGGACATTACTGTGATCGGCTTCGCGTTTCTAAACGCAACGCTGGAATAATCAGACAATTAAATGCGCCCTATTATTCCGACCGTTTTCTTGTGAAAATAGGCTGGAATAGGGAAATTTAAATAATTGTTCACCTTTTCGCTACTTATCGATTGAATTCGTTGGTATGCCCCGTATAATTTGCTCGTTTTTTGCAGCTGACTCAGAGCAGCAAAGTCAGTTTTATACGTCACTCAGCATACCCACTCTGGGGTACGGAGAGAACAAACGTCATGTCTGTGTCCCTTTACAGCGGAAAAGTTGCTCGCAAATTGCTGTTTCTGCAGTTAATGACTTTTGTTCTGATTAGCGCTGCTTTCGGCCTAAAAAGCCTGGAATGGAGCGGTTCGGCACTGGCAGGCGGTCTCGCTGCCTGGTTGCCGAGTACCATGTTTATGCTGTTTGCCTTGCGCCACCCGGCGCAAACGCCGGCGCCCGGTAGGGTTGC